>CAMCHA010000244.1 GCA_945874515.1 Asaia bogorensis | reverse complement strand
AAATACCTGCAATAGCTGGACAGCGCAGGCGCTGACCGCCATGGGGATTGGCGCGTCACTTGGGGGGGTGCATACTGCCGAAGATTTGGTGGCGCGTATCCGCCCCTTCGCGCTGGCAGAATAATTCAACCTTCCTTCGCTTCACCAATTGGCGCTGAATCGTGCGTCATGCCGGCCAGCACTTCCGCCACATGGCGCACCTTCACCGAAGAACCTTCGCGCTTCAGCCGCCCAGCCATGTTCAACAGGCAGCCCATATCACCCGCGAGCAAGGTGCCCGCGCCAGTCGCCTGAATGTCGCGGCATTTATCGGTGACCATACGCACGGAAATATCAGGATATTTCACACAAAAAGTGCCGCCAAAGCCGCAGCAGATTTCCGGTTCCGCCAATTCAATCAGGCTGAGCCCCTCAACCGTCTTTAGCAATTTGCGCGGCTGCGCCTTTACGCCCATCTCGCGCATGCCGGAACAGGAATCATGATAGGTCACGCTGCCATCAAGCCGCGCGGCGATTTTTTCCATACCCATCACATCGGTTAGGAAGGACACCAGCTCATGCGTGCGCGCGGCAAGCGCTTCGGATTTGCCGCGATAATGCGGGTCATCATCAAATAGCGCCGGGTAGTGATGCGCGATCATGCCGGCGCAAGAACCGGAAGGGGCGACCACGTAATCATAACCCTGGAAGGCATCCACCACCGCGCGGGCTATAGCCTTTGCATTGGCGCGATCCCCCGAATTATAGGCCGGCTGGCCGCAGCAGGTTTGGCTCGGCGGCACTTCCACAATGCAGCCGGCTTCTTCCAGCAGCTTGATGGCCGCGAAGCCTACCGTCGGCCGATAGAGATCCACCAGGCAGGTGACAAAAAGCGCGATGCGCGGAGGGGCTTGGGTCATGGGCTCAGTTTAGCCTTGGCGCGGCGCCCTGGCGATATGGGACAAGGTGTCAATTCAGACGCTGGCGCAATTCGCCGGCAAGACCGCGGACGCGGGCCGCAGCTTCGCCTTCCGGCACCAATTCCAGGAAGCGATCCAGGCAGCCAAGTGCCGCGCCAATCCGTTCCAGCCTTTGGTTCATCAGCCCTGCTTCGCGCCAAAGCGCGGCATGGTCTGGCGCCAGGCGCAGCATGTCTTCCGTGGTGTCGAGCGCCGCCTTGATCTCGCCCGAACGCAAGCGCCGCAGCTTGATGTTGTTTTGCAGCCGCAGCAGCACTTCGCGCCGCGTCATGGGGCGCAGTACGCCCGGGCGCAATTCCGCCTTTTCGCCTTCCACGCGCTTGATCAGGGCGCGCAAATCCTGCGCTTCCAAGGCCCTGCCCCCAGCGAAGACATCCACAATCAGCTTGCCCTTAGGGCCTTCCAGCGCCAGCAGGAAATGGCCGGGGAAATCCACGCCAAAAGCGCCCCAGCCCGCCGCATCCGCAGCATGCAGCCACAAGATACCCAGCGCCACCGGCAAGCCCCGCCTGCGTTCCGCCACCCGGATCAGATTAGCATTCGCCATATCCTCATAGGTTTCGGAATCGCCCTGATAGCCAAAATGCCCATGCAGGGTTTCCGCCAGGATCAGCCGCCGCGCTTCCAGATCACCGCCATCCGCGCCGCCATCCATGCTGGCGGCATCCACCACCTTGCGCGCGATGTCGGAAAAATGAGCAGCGACCTTGCGCCAATCCGCCTCAGGCGCGTCAACCCGCGCCAATTGCAAGGCAACGGTCGCGATATCGAGTTCCAGATCCGGCAGGTTGCCGGCGGCTTCGATCGCGCTGCGCGGTTCAGGGGCATGGGTGATTGTCATCAACCATAATTTTACGTCTTCTTCAGGAAGGATCAAGCTTTATCGGCGGAAATCAGCGCAGCAGCAGCGGCAGCATGGAATCCAGGCGCAAAAGCCCATCCTCAGTTGCGCAAAGCCGGCCATTTTCGCCCCAAAGGAGGTAACCCTCATCCAGGCAGGCGGCCAGCATGGCCGGGTCCACCACCTCGGCAAAGGTAAGCCCGGCGCGGTCTTCGATTCGCTTGGGGTCGATGCCCTCTGTCAGCCGTAGCCCCATCAGCATGGCTTCCCGGCCTACGTCCAAGGGGCTCAGGTTTTCGCTTTCCACCGCCGCATGGCCTTGGGCTTCCACCAGGCGGAGCCATTCCTCCGGCGCGCGATGGCGCCGAGACGCCTTGATCCGCCCGTCGCGCATGACGCGCTGATGCGCCCCAGCGCCGATGCCGAGGTAGTCACCATAGCGCCAATAAGCCAAATTATGCCGGCTTTCCGCGCTTGGCTTGGCGTAATTGCTGATCTCATAGGCTTTCAGGCCAAAGCGCGCGGCTTCCTCGGCCGTTGCCAGATAAAGCCGCGCCGCATCATCCTCTGGCGGCAGCGCAAAGGCGCCGCGACGATAGAGCGTTTCAAACTGCGTGCCAGGTTCAATCGTCAGTTGATAAAGCGAGAGATGATCGGCGGCCAAGGCCAAAGCCTGCCGCAATTCCGCCCGCCAAGCTGCCTCCTGCTGGCCGGGCCGTGCATAGATCAAGTCAAAGGAAAGCCTTGGAAAAATGGCGCGCGCGGCTTCCAGCGCAGCAATCGCCTGAGGCACATCATGGCGGCGGCCAAGAAAGCCCAAAGCCTCCGCATTCAGTGATTGCACACCAAGGCTTGCGCGATTGACGCCGGCATCTCGAAACGCTGCAAGCTTTGCGGCCTCCACACTGGTTGGGTTGGCTTCAAGCGTGATTTCAATATCGGGCAGAGGGTCGAAGAAACGCGTGGCATCTTCAATCAAGGCCGCGACGGTTTCGGGCGACATCAAGCTTGGCGTGCCGCCGCCGAAGAAAATGCTGGCGAGTGGACGGCGGCCCAGCAGCGCCGCTTCATGCGCCAATTCGCGCTGCAAGCCCGCGCGAAAGCGCGCCTCATCAACCCTGTCTCGGACATGGGAATTGAAGTCACAATATGGGCATTTGGCCGCGCAAAAAGGCCAATGGATGTAAAGCGCAATTGGTTCCACGCGGGGCTTTTACTCTATTCCAGCTTCACGCCGGAAGCCTCTACCACTGGGTGACACTCAATCCACGGCGAACACGGCGTCAATTTCGACTGTCGCATCAAGCGGCAGTTGCGCCACGCCGATTGAGGTCCGCGCATGCCGGCCATTCTCGCCCCAGAGCGCGATCAACAGTTCCGAACAGGCGTTGATCACCTTGGGATAGTCGCCCATGCCGGGGGCTGCGGTCACAAAGCCGCGCACCATCACCACCTGACGGACGCGGCCAAGGTCGCCGCCAAGTGCCGCACGCAGGGTGGCCAGTAGTTGCAAGCCAATCGCCAGCCCGCCTGCGCGCGCGGTGGCCAGGTCAACATCCTTGCCGTACACCCCGGTCGGGTAGGGCACACCGTTGCGTTCGCAGATCTGGCCGGCGAGGAAGACCAGGTTGCCCTCACGCCGCCAAAGGATGAATTCCGCCACGGGTTTGGCCGCAGGCGGCAGGGCATGGCCAAGGGTGGTCAGGCGAGACAAAAGGTCGGCATCAGTCGGCATCACGAAGCATCCCCTTAGGTCAAAAGATGGCTGTGCAGACCGTGTGCTTGTCGTCGGCGGTGCATTGCCTTGAAGCCGAGTTCCGACGCAGAAACACACGCTGCGACACGCAGTTAATCTTGCATGCGTGAAATTAAGCGGCAAGGCGGGGCTATTGTTGTCGAAGCCCTATCGTAACCACCCCTTGGTGCCTTGCACCACCTCGCCGTAAGCGTTTAACGCTTCTTGCCCCCGACGCGCTCCACGGACGAGATGGGCAGTGCAGACTTGCCGGACGCCTTGGCGATTTCATTGTCCTGCGCTTCAATTTCCTTGCGCGCGGGCGTGTCACCATCGAGCCCGCCGAGCAATTCAGCCGGTACTTTGCGATTGGAACGGCGGCTGCCATCCTCATAAAAAACATCAAAAAGCACGAAGCGTGCTTGGGTTCCTGGCTTATTGGCCATTAGAATCTCCTTCAGGCTGCAAGTTTTGCTCTGCGTCGGCTTCGGCATCCTGCGGGTCTTCGCCCGATTTGCGCCGTGCTACCGCTTCTTTCAGCGCTTCCAGCTTCGCTTCCTTGCGCGCCTGCTTGGCCCTGTTCACGTCGGCACGATTCTGGCCGTAATTCGGTTTGCGCGCCATGCCGCTTCCCCACACATAAAACGGAAACGGGGCGGCACTGAGCCACCCCGTCCCCGATAGATTGCCGACGATTGCGACGCTAAAAAACGCGTCGCACTGACGGATCAGATCTTGCGCAGATTGCCGGCAGAGATCTTGCCCTGCTGGCCCTTCTGCAATTCAAAATCAATCTTGTCGCCTTCGTTCAGGCCTTGAAGGCCAGAACGCTGGACGTCGCTGACATGGACGAAAACGTCCTTGCTGCCATCATCAGGTTGGATGAATCCATAACCCTTAGTGGCGTTGAACCATTTTACAGTGCCGGTTGACATGCTGTTCGCTCCGGTTGAAGAAAAGCCGTTGCGCGGATTCGCGCTACGGGCCGACCATCGCTACAGCCCAACCATGGGAAGGCACGGGAAGCAGGTTTGAGGGAACGAGGCGGGCCTTTGGGGGCCAAGCCTGATCGCCCAAACCGGACGAGGTGACATTGGGCATATGGACCTTTCCCAGGTCAATCGCAAGTTTTTCCTTAAAATAAGCGAAAATAACTCGCGCCACACTATTCCAGGACGTTGCGCGCCGCGGTGATCACCACGCCATTGGACTGTCCGGCACGAAAAGTTTCGATCCGGCTCGCATAGCCTTGGGCCACGATCAT
>CAMCHA010000243.1 GCA_945874515.1 Asaia bogorensis | reverse complement strand
TTTCTGGTCTGGCATCTGGCCGCCACCTATTTGGTGAAATCCACCTTGTTTCCACCGCCAGGACCGGTGATGGCACGCGGCTGGATGCTGATTGAAGATGGCATTCTGCAGGAACAAATCGTCGCGTCTTTGCGCCGCATTGCGCAGGGTTTTCTGCTGGGGTCCGCCATTGGCATTCCGATCGGGCTTGCGATTGGGTCCTTCAAGCCGGTGCGCTGGTTGCTGGAACCCTGGACTGAATTCTTCCGCTTCATTCCCGCGGTCGCGATGATTACCGTATCCGTGATCTGGTTTGGCATTGGCGAAGAAAGCAAGGTCTTCCTGATTGCCTATACCACCATCTTCGTCGTGATCATTTCCACCGCTGCTGGTGTGGGCGCTGTGGGGAGGGATAAGATTCGCGCGGCGCAATGCTTGGGCGCCAATCGCTGGCAGGTGTTTGGCCTGGTCGCGCTGCCGGCGACCGTGCCCTATATCCTGACCGGGATGCGGCTTGCCATGTCCAATGCCTTTGTCACGATTGTTGCGGCAGAGCTGATCGCTTCCAATGATGGGCTTGGCAAGATGCTGTGGGATGCCAGGCTTTTCATGCAGATCGAGGATATTTTTGTGGCGCTGGTCGCCCTTGGGCTGCTGGGCTTTGCGACCGATCGCAGTTTTCGTTTTCTGATCCGCGCCTTTGCGGGGCGCTTCAACGCAACTGTCTGAAAAAAGGGAGATTTCACCATGCTTCGTCGTTCCATCCTGGCGCTGCCGGCCGCTGCCGCAGGCGCCTATATCCTGCCGGCTTCCGCGCAAGCCCCTACCAAGATCACCATCGCAACCGGCGTTGATCCTTCTTTCGCGCAATTCTATGTGGCCAAGGAAGGCGGTTTCTTTGAACGCAATGGGCTGGATGTCACGGTGAATACCGGGCCATCGGGAAGTGCCATGATTGCGTTTTTGATCGGCAATCAGATCAATTCTGCCTATGGTGCCGAACAGGCCGGCGTTTCCGCCCATGTGCGTGACCCCAACGTTGTGGCGGTTGCTGAAGGTGTGGCGCTGATGCGCTGGCTTTCTGTGGTGGGCCGTGGTGTCGAGAATATGGAAGCACTGAAGGGCAAGCGCGTGGGTGTTGCACGTGGTACGGGTAGCGAAACCTTCTGGCTTTCCGTGGTGTCGCGGCTTGGCCTCAACCAAGCCGACTACACCATTGTGAATGTCGAAGCGCCGGAAATGGTCGCTGCCATGGAACGCGGCAATATTGATGCCTTTGTCGTGTGGGAGCCCTGGCCGACACGCGGCATGCGCGCCATTCCGGGCAGCAAGATCCTGCTCAGCAACGACCAGATCGCGATTCAGAGCAACTTCATCTACATGAACAAAGGCTGGGCGGAAGCCAATCGCGCCACCACGGAACGGCTCATGCGGTCTTTAGTGCAGGCAACCGAATTCACTGAGAGCAATCGCGAACAGGCGGTGCAGCAGGTGGCGCGTTTCCTGCGCCAGGATCGCGCCTTCATCGCTGAGCTGATGGGCAAGGTTGAATACCGCATGAACCTGACTGGCGATAGCGTTTCCTATGTGCAACGCGCGATTGATCAGCTACGCGGTATGAACAGGCTGGATCGGCCCGTCACGACGGATCAGGTGATCTGGAAGGAACCGCTGAGCTGGGTGGCGCCGGATCGCGTCAAGATCTGAATTGAGCCTGCCGTGGCGCTGATGTTTCGCAGCGCCACGCTGGCGGATTTGCCCGCGATCATCGCGCTTCTGGCCGATGACAGGCTGGGTCAGGGGCGAGAGGATGCCGCTGACCCGCCTAACCCCGCCTACATTTCGGCCTTCGCCGCGATTGCCGCCGATGCCAACCAATTCCTTGCGGTTGTGGAAGAAGAAGGGCGGGTGATTGGCTGCCTGCAGCTCAGCTTTATCCCAGGGCTTTCGCGGCTTGGCATGTGGCGCGGGCAGATTGAAGGCGTGCGCATCGCCGCCGACCGGCGCGGCGATGGGCTTGGCAGGCAGATCTTTGCATGGGCCATAGCCGAATGTTGCGCGCGGGGTTGCGGCCTGGTGCAGCTGACGACCGACAAGCAAAGGCCAGAGGCGCTGTGCTTTTACGAAAGCCTTGGCTTTGTCGCGAGCCATGAGGGGATGAAGCTGGCGCTGTGATGCGCGCTTGAGTGAAGGATCAGGCAAAGCCCTTCACCAGCTTGGCAAATCACGCGGCGCGCATATGGCCTGGATTGAACAGCCCGCCGGGGTCCAGCGCTTCCTTCACACGCGCGCCAATCTTGGCCAGCGGAGCGGCTTCTTCGGGCAGCACCGGCACCGCAAGACGCATGGATTCCGGCGCGCGAAACAGCATCGCCGCACCGCCCTGCATGCGCGCTGCCTCGGCGATCAGCGTGTGGTTGGCGCTGCTGGGGCTGGCCGCGATCCAAACCAGGCCGCCCCCCCAATCAAGCATGACGCGCCCGCCAATCGCACTTGCCGCCGCTGCAATCTGCGGCCCGGCGGAGGGGCGCACTGAAACCCGCCAAATCGCTTCATCCGGCACGACCTGAAGCGGTTCCACTTCCCGCACGCCGCGCCAGAAAATACGGCTTTCGGCATCTTCAATCACGCGCTGCGTGCCAAAACTGCCAAGCACGTCGCGCAGCTTTTCCATGCGATAAGCGACCGAGGCCGCAAAATCCTCAAGCCTGAGCGCCGCAATCACGTGATCCTTCACTGGCAGCGCCGCCGCAGCGGAAACGCCAAAGGGGCTGCCGAGCCCTGCCGAAAGTGCGGCCACCGCGCTTGCAAGATCGGGCGTTTCAATGAGCAGTGTCGCACTTACTTCCGGCGCCGGCAGCACTTTCAGCGTCACTTCAGTGATCACACCAAGCGTGCCGTAAGACCCCGACAGCAGCTTGCACAAATCAAGCCCCGTCACGTTTTTCAGCACACGCCCACCGGAACGGATCGCCTCCCCAGCGCCATTGATGAAGCGCAGACCCATCACATGATCGCGCGTCGCCCCCCAGGTGATGCGCCGTGGGCCGGACAGATTGGCCGCGACCACACCACCAATGCTGGGCGGCGCTGAGGTACCAAAAATTCCACTCAAATAGGGCGATTCAGCAATCAACTGCTGCCCCTTTTCGGCCAAAGCAGCTTCAATTTCGGCAAGCGGCGTGCCGGCGCGCGCGCTGATGATCAACTCCGACGGGCGATAGAGCGTAACGCCGGTTAGCCCACGCGTCGAAAGGCTGCGCGCGGCCTGCACCGGGCGCAGCATCCCGCGCTTTGATCCCTGGCCTTCAATGGCCAGCGGTTCGCACGCCGCGCGCGCCGCCTGCACCGCGGCAATGATGCCGGCCTCATCCACCGGCGCGATCATCGCGCTCATTCAGCGGCCAGCGCAGGTGCCAGCGCGCCTTGCAGCGGGAACACCTTGGCGGGGTTCAGCAACCAGTCGGGATCAAAGGCGCTTTTGATGGCACGCTGTTGCGTCAATTCATGCGGCTGGAATTGCACATGCATCAGATCGCGCTTTTCGACGCCAACGCCATGCTCGCCGGTCAGGCAGCCGCCGACTTCCACGCAAAGCTTCAATATATCGGCGCCGAAAGCTTCCGCCCGGTGGAAACTGTCAGCGTCATTCGCGTCAAACATGATCAGCGGATGCAAATTGCCATCGCCGGCATGGAACACATTGGCGACCTTGAGCGCGTACTGCTCGCTCATCTCACCAATGCGCCTGAGCACGCGCGGCAATTCGCTGGTCGGGATGGTGCCATCCATACAAAGATAATCGGGGCTGATGCGTCCCACCGCGCCAAAGGCGCCCTTGCGGCCTTTCCAGATGGCAAGGCTTTGTTCGGCGGTCTCCGCAACCTTCAGGCTGATCGGGTCAAACCGCGCGCAAATATCCTTGATGCGGGCCAACAAGGCATCCTGTTCCGCGATACTGCCTTCAACTTCAATGATCAGCATGGCCTCAGCGTCCAGCGGATAGCCAGCATGTGCGAAGGCTTCGCAGGCATGGATGCAGGGCTTGTCCATGAATTCCAACGCCACCGGAATAATGCCACTGCCGATAATGGCATCCACCGCCGCACCGGCGATTTCAATGGAATTGAAGGCCGCCAACATGGCGCGAGCCCCTTCTGCGCTCCGCAGAATGCGCACTGTCACTTCTGTCACAATCCCCAACTGACCTTCACTGCCCGTGATCAGCCCCAGCCAATCATAACCCGCCGCATCCAGATAAGTGCCGCCAATCTCCAGCACCTCACCTTCAATGGTAACGAATTTCAGACCGAGCAGGTTATTCGCCGTCACCCCATATTTCAGGCAATGCGCACCGCCGGAATTCATCATCACATTGCCGCCAATCATGCAGGCCAACTGAGAAGACGGATCGGGCGCATAGAAAAAACCATCAGCCTCCACCGCCTTGGTGATGCCGATATTCGTGACGCCAGCGCCCACCACCGCATAGCGATCGGCATAATTGATCTCATGAATGGCGTTGAGCCGCATGAGACCCACGACAACCGCATCCGCCAAAGGCAGCGCACCACCGGAAAGACTTGTCCCCGCCCCACGAGGCACCACGCGAATGCCCTGTTCATGGCAATAGCGCAGCACAGCGGCGACCTGTTCGGTGGTGGAAGGCAGCACCACCGCGAGTGGCATTTGCCGATAGGCGGCAAGCCCATCGGTTTCATAAGGCTTCAGGCGAATGCCTTCAGCAATCACGCCATCGCCAGGGACAAGCGCAGTTAGCGCCGCAACAATTTCCTCGCGGCGGTTAAGTATGTCAGCCTTCGGTGGGGGCAG
>CAMCHA010000242.1 GCA_945874515.1 Asaia bogorensis | reverse complement strand
GTAGCGCATGGCGGGGTGGCCCTGCAAAGGGGGCTGACTGCTTTGACGGAGCCCTGCCGCGGCCTTAGCGTCCCGCGCAGCAAGCGGAGACCAGCCATGAAACTGCCAACCCATGGGCGCTATCAGCATAGCGCCATCCCCCATCGCCCAACCTATGAATGGCCCAATGGGGCGCGGCTGGCGGTGGTGCTGTGCAACAATATCGAAGCCTTCGCTTTCCGCGCCGGGCTTGGCAGTGACAGCACCGGCGCCGCCGCGCCGCAATCCCAGCGCAATTACGCTTGGCGGGATTACGGCAATCGTGTGGGCCTTTGGAACATGCTGGCCATGTTTGATGAATACGGGCTTCCCGCCGCGCATAATGTGAATGGGCTGGTGTTGGATACCTGTCCCGAAATCGCGCCGGCGCTCGTGAAGCGCGGCGATGAGTTTATCGGCCATGGCCGCACCAATGCCGAACGCCAGGACATTCTGTTCGAAGATGATGAGCGCCGGCTGATTGCCGAAAGCCGGGAGGCGATCATTCGCCATACCGGCAAGGCGCCGGATGGCTGGCTTGGTCCTTACATCACGCAATCTGCGACAACGCTTGATCTGCTGAAGGAAGAAGGTTTTGGCTATGTCATGGATTGGCCGGCGGATGATCAGCCTTTCTGGATGACAACCCGCGCCGGGCCGATGCTTTCCGTGCCCTATTCGGTTGAAGTGAATGACAGCCCTGTTGCGATTTTCCGCCAGCAGGCGGCGCGGGATTTCGCCGATATGGTGGTGGATCAGTTTGATGAAATGCTGGATCGGTCACGCGATATGCCGCTGGTGTGTTCCATTGTGCTGCACCCATTCATCATCGGCCAGCCCTTTCGGCTTCGCCCCTTCCGCCGTGCCATGCAGCATATTTTGACGCAGCGGGATAAGATTTGGCTCGCGCGCCCCGGAGAGGTTGCGCGCCATGCCGCGAGCCTACCCAAGGGCGTTGTGCCAGGTTCGGAGATGCTGCCATGAATCGCGATCTGCCGCATTGGCGTTCCCTGCTTTACGTGCCGGCCAGCGAAGAACGCTTTGTCGCCAAGGCGCATGAACGCGGCGCGGATGCCATTATTCTTGATTTGGAAGATGGTGTGGCGCCGGATGCCAAGGCGCGCGCGCGGGCCGGGCTTGCTGCATCGGCGGCCAGCGCGCGGCGCAATGGCGCGGATATTGTGGTGCGTATCAATCGCCCGCTGCGTATGGCGGCGGAGGATATTGCGGCGGCGGCAGCAGCGGGTGCGGATGGCGTGATCTGCACCAAAATGATGGGGGCGGATCATGTGCGGTTGTTGTCGGAACTCGCGGCCGAGTCAGAAGTGGCGGCGGGGCGCGCGGTGGGCTCGCTACGCTTCATTGTGCTGATCGAAGATGCCGCTGCGTTGCGCCATGCGGATACGATTGCAGGCGCTGATCCGCGCATTGTGGCGCTGGGTGTGGGGGGAGAAGATTTGGCGACCGATCTTGGCGCTGAGCCCACGCCGGATGCTTTGGATTTACCCAAGCGCATGGGGCTGATTGCCGCCCGTGGCGCAGGAATCTTGCCGCTTGGCTTTATCGGCACAGTGGCCGGCTTGAAGGATCTGGATGGCTATCGCGCCATGCTGCGCCGGTCTCGTGCGATTGGGTTTGCCTGTGCGTCCTGCGTGCATCCTTCCCAGGTGGCGATCATCAATGAGGAATATGGCGCGCGACCTGAGGAGGTTGCGCGCGCCAAGCGGCTGGTCGCGGCTTTTGATGCCGCGCTGGCGGAAGGCAAGGGTGCGGTCGCGTTTGAAGGCGATATGATTGACAAGCCGATTGTTGAGCGCGCGAAGAAGTTGATCGCGCGTATGGGTTGAGCATTTTCAAGCCAAGTGGAATCACTTGGCGGCTCGGAAAATGCGATCAAACAATAATTTAGAGCGTCTCTGCCATGCGGATGCGTGGCGGAAACGCGCTAAACCACCGCCGTCATCCCGCCATCCACGTAAAGCAGATGGCCATGCACGAAGTCTGACGCGGGTGCGGCGAGGAAGACGGTGGCGCCCACCAGTTCTTCTACCTTGCCCCAGCGTCCGGCGGGGACGCGCTGGCAGAGCCAATCGCTGAATTCAGCATTTTGCACGAGTGCGCTGGTAAGTTCGGTCGCGTAATAACCAGGTGCTACGCCATTCACATTGACCCCGTGTTTCGCCCATTCGGCGCAAAGGGTGCGGGTCAGCATTCTCAATGCGCCTTTGCTGGCCGCGTAGGGGGCGATGGTGGGGCGGCCCAATTCGCTTTGGACGGAGCAGATGGTGATAATTTTGCCAGCGCCGCGCGGCACCATGCGTTTGCCGGCGGCCTGGCAGCAATACCAGACGCCATCGAGGTTGGTGCCGAGTACTTCGCGCCAGGTTTCGGGTGGCATCTCGGTGGCGGGGGCGCGGCGCATGATGCCGGCATTGGCGACGAGGATATGGATTGGCCCGATGCTGCTTTCCATTTCCACGAAGGCGTCCTCAACGCTTTGGGGATCGGTCACGTCGAAGGCGCGGGTGATGGTTTCGATGCCTGAGTCCTTGAGTTTTTTGTGCGCGTTCTGGAGCCTTTCCGGATCACGCCCATTGATGATGACGCGCGCCCCCGCTTCCGCGAGACCCTTTGCCAGTGCAAAGCCAATCCCTTGGCTAGACCCCGTCACCAGTGCGTTTTTTCCGGTCAGGTCGAAGAGTTTTGTCATGGCGGTTCCTCAAGTCTTGGCGGGGTCCGGGGTAACACTGTTACCCCGGCGGGGGTTAGGGGGCAGCGCCCCCTGTTGTTCTTAGTTTATTATATTTTTCTTTTCCCAACAGCGGCAGCAATATTTCCTCATTATGCTCCCCAAGTTTTGGCGCGGGCCGCGCTAAAATCCCAGGCGTCCCTGATAGCCGCGGCACCATCCCGTGCATGGGTAGCCAGCCATCTGGCATATCGGCATCCGGCACTTCGATTAGCGCTTCGCGTTCAATCGCGTAGGGGTCGCTATCCAGCATTTCCGTATCCATGATGGGGCCGATGGTGACACCTGCCTTGTCGAAATGCGCGAGGTTTTCGGCCAGGTCGCGTGCGCCGATGAAGCCACCGATAATCGCATCCAATTCTTGCCAATTCTGGACGCGCGCCGGGTTATTGGCGAAGCGCGGATCGGTGATCAGGGCTTCTTGCCCGATGGACCGCAGCAGTTTTTCTGTCATGCCTTGCGTCGAGGCAGAAAGGCAGACCCAGCCGCCATCCTGGGTGCGATACGCGTTGCGCGGCGATGTATTGGTGCTGCGGCTGCCGGTGCGGGGTTTGCGTTTGCGGGTCAGGCGCCAATTCGCCACTTGTGGTTCCAGCACGCTGAATAGCGGTTCGAATAATGAGATATCAATGACCTGTCCTTGACCCGTCGCCTCCGCATGGCGGAGTGCGATCATGGCGGCAGCCGAACCATAAAGCCCGGCATAGGCATCGCCCATGAACATGGGTGGCAATACGGGTTCGCGGTCTTCAAAACCATTGATGGCGGCGAAGCCGGAATAGCCTTCGACCAAAGTGCCGAAGCCCGGCTTGTGGCGGTAGGGCCCATCTTGTCCCCAGCCGGACACACGCGCGATGACCAGGCGCGGATTGGCGTCGAGAAGGCTGGCGGGATCAAGCCCCATGGCTTCCAGTACGCCGGGGCGGAAGCTTTCCACCAGCATCGCCGCATCGCTTGCCAAGGCACGCACTGCGGCGATGCCCTCAGTGCTTTTCAGGTCAAGGCAGATGCTTTTCTTGTTGCGGCAAATGGTCTTCCAACTTGTCTCTACCCCGCCCACGCGCCATGCGCGTAGTGTGTCGCCTTCGGGTGGTTCCACCTTGATCACTTCCGCGCCGTGATCTGCGAAAACCTTGGTCAGGATATTGCCAGCGACGAGGCGCGAGAGGTCCACCACGCGCACGCCATCCATGGCACCCTTCGCGGTTGGGTCGAAATTTTTGCGGTGCATTTCGGCCATGGGATCAATCCAGCTTGATATTCGCCGCCGTCGCCACTTCGCGCCAGCGGGCGAGTTCGAGGCGCAGGATATCGGTAAAGGCTTGCGGTGTGGCTGGGGATGGCCGCGCGCCTTCGGTTTGCAAAAGCTTCGCCATTTCCGGGTCTGCGAGGGCAGCGTTTGCTTCGGTGTTCAGGCGCGCCAGGATGTCGGGTGGCAAGCCGCGCGGCGCGAATAGCCCCCACCAGATATCGCTTTCATAATCTATGCCGGTTTCCTTCACGGTGGGGCCGGGGGGCGAGCCATCCGGCGCGCCTGGCGCGGTATAGGCCAAAAGCCGTACGCGGCCTTCGCGTACCACGCCGGCCGCGCTTGGCATGGTGGTGATCAGCACGGGGATATGGCCGGCGACAAGGTCCGTCACGGCGGGCGGCATGCCGCGATAGGGCACGTGGTTCATCTGAATACCGGCGCGGAGACAGAAATATTCGGTGACAAAGTGATTGATCCCGCCAGGGCCGGAGGAGCCGTAATCAATCGCACCAGGCCTTTCGCGCGCCATCCGCACCAAATCAGGCACGCTGCGCGCGGGGAAATCCGGATGCACCAACACTATGAAGGGCGAGCGCGCCAGTAGCGCGACGGGGGTGAAATTCTCAAGCACCCCCCAGGGCACGCGCTGCGTGATGGAGGTGGTGGCGAAGGATGAGGAGGAGACCATAAGCGTATAGCCATCCGCCGGTGATTGCGCGACTGCGGTCGCCCCAATGGCACCGCCGGCGCCGGCGCGGTTTTCGATAACCACGGGCTGGCCTAGGCGCGCTTGCAAACGCTCAGCCAA
>CAMCHA010000241.1 GCA_945874515.1 Asaia bogorensis | reverse complement strand
CACCGGCCAAAGCCCTACCCTTCACCTGCTTGAAAAAGGTTTTCGCATGTCTCCTTTGGCCGGTATCCGGGTCGTCGAAATCGCGCAGAATCTGGCGGGGCCTTTTGCGGGCCAGATCCTCGCCATGCTGGGGGCCGAGGTGATCAAGCTGGAACGCCCCGAAGGCGGCGATGATGCGCGCGGTTGGGGCCCGCCCATGCATGAGGGCACCGCCACCACCTTTATCGCCGTCAATCGCGGCAAAAGATCGCTCAGCCTTGATCTGCGCAATGATGCCGATCGCGCTTTGCTGATGGAATTGCTGGGTGAGGCAGATGTGGTTGTGCAGAATATGCGCCCCGGCGCGCTGGAAGATTTGGGGCTGGGTGGTGCAGCGCTGACCGCGCGCTTTCCACGGCTAATTTATGCCTCGCTTGGTGCCTTTGGCGCGGTGGGGCCGAAGGCTTTGCATCCGGGTTATGAGCCGATCCTGCAAGGCTATTCCGGGCTCATGATGATGAATGGCGCGGAAGGCGGGCCGCCCACGCGAAGTGGCGTGCAAATCCTCGATCTCGGCACCGGCATGTGGGCGGTGATTGGCATTCTGGCCGCGATTGAGCGTCGCCATACCACGGGCAAGGGCGGGGTCGTTGATACATCTTTGCTGGAAACGGCACTTGGCTGGATGGGGCCGCATTTTGCGGGCTTCACGGTTTCAGGCCGTCCGCCACCACGCAACCTTTCGGGCAATCCGAATACGGTGGTGTTTCAGTCTTTTGAAACGGCCTCTGCCGCCATCATGGTGGCGGCGGCCAATGATCGGCTGTTTCGCAAATTATGCGATGCCATGGGGCTTTCCGCGCTTGGCAGCGATGAACGTTTTGCCAGCAATCGGCTGCGCGTGGCTAACAAACCCGCGCTGATGGCGGTGATGGAACCGGCCTTTCGTGCGCGCCCGGCCGAGGCATGGCTACCGCTATTGGAAGCCGCCGGCATTCCCTGCGGGCCGATCAATACCATGCGCGAAATTGCAGAGGATGCACAGGTGGCCGCCCTTGGCATTGTCGCCCCCGTGCCTGGCCTGCCGGTGCGCGCCATTGGCCTGCCGATCAGTTTTGAGGGCGAGCGCCCGCAACCGTCGCGCGGCGTGCCGGCTGCGGGTGAGGATAGCGATGATATCCGCAGCGGTTTGCGCTGGGCGCCACGATAAGCCCAGCTACTCCCAAAGCTTCTCAATCTCAGCCGCACGTTCCTGAATGGCGGCGCGGCGCTTGAGCTTCATGGTGGGCGTCAGCAAGCCATTTTCGATTGTGAAGGGCGCCGTCACCGCATGGCGGCGCATGCGTTCAATCACGGCAAGCCGCGCATTCACCCGTGCTACCGCCGCTGCCACGCTGGCTTCCTGACCCTCGGCGGGGACAATCAGCGCGACAAGGCCGGGCTTGCCCTCACCCGCCACCAAGGCTTGCTGGATTTCGGGTTCCGCCATCAACAGGCTTTCAATCTTGGCGGGGCTAATCATGTCGCCACCCAGCACCTTGATGAAATCGCGCTTGCGGTCGGTGATGTATAAGAACCCATCGCGCATTTCGCCGATATCGCCGGTATGCAGCCAGGGGCTTGGGTCATCGCCTTCCGTGCGGAGCGTCGCGGCGGTCGATTCAGGATTGCCCCAATAGCCGGTCATCACCAGCGCGCCCTGGATCAGGATTTCGCCATCGGCGGCGATGCGGCATTCAACGCCTTCCAGCAGCATGCCGACACTTTCATGCCGATTTGCCCAGGGCAGGTTCACACTCACCACCGGCCCGGCTTCGGTCTGCCCATAGCCTTGCAGCACCGGCAGCCCAAGCGCGATGAAAAACGCTGCCAAATCCGGATCAAGCCGCGCACCGCCGGAAACCAAAGCGCGCAAAGCGCCACCGAAGCGCGCGCGCACTTTCTCGCGCACCAGCTTTTCAAGCAGCGCATCCTCGATGCCGCCAATCACACCCAAGGAGGCACCGGCCATGCGCTGCTGGCCGCGCAGCAAGGCGCGGTCAAATAGCCAGCGCTTGATGGGCTTTTCTTTCTCCAACGCCGCCAGAAGGCGCGAGCGCAGCACTTCGAATAGCCGCGGCACCGCGGTCATGATGGCTGGGCGGATTTCGGCCATTTCCTGCACCAGCCGATCCGCGCCGCGCGAATAGACCACTTCCATGCCGTAAGACGGCAACAGGAAGCCGCCCACCGTGTGTTCATAGCTATGCGACAGCGGCAGGAAGGACAGGTAGGGCTTGCCGTCCAATTCCAGCCTCTCGGCCAGCGCCATCACGCCATGGCGATTGGCGAGCAAAGCACGATGCGGCAGCATCACCCCCTTGGGCGCTCCGCCAGTGCCGGACGTGTAAATCAGGCAGGCCAGAGCCTCAGACGCAATGTGATGGGTCTCGGCTTCCAGCGCCACGGGATCGGCGGGCACGGCCATCGCATCACCCCAGAAATGGCGCGCAAGCCCTGGCGCTTCGGGCGGGGTTTCGCAGCAGAGCAAGCCATCCAACCCATGGGCCAAGGCAGCGCCTTCCAATACGCGGGCGGCGAGTGCGGCGGTTGAGACAATCGCAAAACGAGCCCCCGAATCGCGCAGGATATGGGCGTGATCGCTCGGCAAATTGGTGACATAGGTCGGCACGGTCATGGCGCCGATGGCCATGATCGCCGTATCGGCAATCGGGAATTCAGGCCGGTTTTCGGAAACCAGCAGCACGCGATCCCCCGGCGCAATGCCCTGGGCGCGCAGAAACGCCGCCAGCGCCGCCACTTGGCCCGCGAATTCCGCCCAATTCAGGCTCTGCCACGCCTTATTGCGCCAGAAGCGAAATAGCGGCTTGGTCGGCCATTCCCGCGCCCGCGCCAGCATCATGGCCGGCAGATTGGGCCATCCTTGATCCGTATAGGGCATTCGCCTCCCCTTCTCCCGCTTTGGCGCTTGGCCGCGCGCCGCTTCGGTCTATATGAGAGGGGTGACCAGAAACACCATCCCCTCCCCGCTCCGCGCCCCGCTTGATGGCGGTGCCGCCGCCGCAAACCTCCCAGTCTGGGACCTTTCGGACCTGTACAAGGCGCCGGATGACCCGGCCTTGGCCCGCGACCTTGGCCGCGCCGAGGTCAATGCCCGCGCCTTCTCGGCCAAGCTGGCCGGAAAACTGGCCGCGATTTCAGGCAATGACCTGGCGGCGGCCATCACTGAGTATGAGGCGATTGAGGAAATCCTCGGCCGCGTCATGTCCTACGCCCAGCTGGTCTTCAGCGGCGATGCGGAAGACCCGGCGAATGGTCGTTTTTATCAAACCATGCAGGAACGCGCGACCACGATCAGCAGCCATCTGATCTTCTTCACGCTGGAATTGAACCGGCTGGAAGATACGGTGCTGGAAGGCAAATGCGCTGCGTCCCCTGCCCTGGCCCATTTCCGGCCTTGGCTGCGCGACCTTCGCGTATTTCGCCCGCATCAGCTTTCTGATGAGGCGGAAAAGCTGCTGCACGAGAAGGAAGTGACGGGCCGGTCTGCCTGGAACCGGCTGTTCGATGAAACCATCGCGACCATGAAGGTGACTGTGCCGCTGCCGGGTGGCGCGGAAAGCCTGACCGTGTCTGACGCGCTGAACAGGCTTTCCGATGGGGATCGCGCGGTGCGTGCAGCCGCAGCCCAAGGGGTTTCGGCGGCGTTTGCTGAAAAGGGCCGGCTGTTCACGCTGATCACGAATACCTTGGCGAAAGACAAGGAGATTATTGACAAGTGGCGGCGCTACCCGCGCCCCGCTTCCGCGCGCAACCGCGCCAATATGGTGGAAGATGAGGTGGTGGAGGCTTTGGTTTCCGCTGTGCGCGCCAGCTTCCCGCGGCTGTCGCATCGCTATTACGCCATGAAGGCGAAATGGCTTGGGCTGGAAAAATTGCAGCATTGGGATCGCAATGCACCACTGCCGGATCAGGATGATAGCCTGATCCCCTGGCCCAAGGCTGTCTCACAAGTGCTGGATTCCTACGGCGCCTTCAGCCCGCGCTTGGCCGAGATTGGTCGGCAATTCTTTGACAAGCCTTGGATTGATGCGGCACTGCGCCCCGGCAAGGCATCGGGAGCGTTTGCGCATCCGACCGTGCCTTCAGCGCATCCTTATTTGCTGGTGAATTACCACGGCAAGGCGCGGGATGTGATGACGCTGGCGCATGAATTGGGCCATGGCGTGCATCAGGTGCTGGCGGCTGAGCAGGGCTATCTGATGTCATCAACGCCGCTGACCCTGGCTGAAACTGCTTCCGTTTTTGGTGAGATGATGACCTTCCGCGCCGTGCTGGACGCAGAGGCCGATCCGCGTCGCCGCCGCGGGCTGCTCGCCGCCAAGGTTGAGGATATGCTGAATACGGTGGTGCGCCAGATTGCGTTCTACCGTTTTGAGACCCTGCTGCATGATGAACGCGCCAAGGGCGAGCTTTCGTCGGAACGCATCGGTGAGCTTTGGATGCAGGTGCAAATCGAAAGCCTGGGTCCGGCCTTTGATTTCTCGCCTGATTACAACGCTTATTGGTCCTATATCCCACACTTCATCCACACGCCCTTTTATGTCTATGCCTATGCCTTTGGGGATTGCCTGGTGAATGCGCTTTACGGCGTTTATCGCGATGGCGGTGTGAAGGATTTTGAAGCCAAATATATCGAAATGCTGCGTGCCGGCGGTACCTTGCGGCATAAGGAATTGCTCGCACCCTTCGGGCTGAATGCCGCTGACCCGGCCTTCTGGACGCGCGGGCTTGATGTAATTTCTGGCTTCATTGATGAGATCGAGCGCGCAGATGGCTGATGATCGCGAAGCCCATTCGA
>CAMCHA010000240.1 GCA_945874515.1 Asaia bogorensis | reverse complement strand
CTTGAAGCCGGGTGTTTCCACATGGCGTTTTTCGATGACCGGCTCGCCATGCCCGATATCTTTGGCCATGACCATGCGGAGGCGGTGCAGAATGGCATTCGCGTGGTGAAGCTTGATCTGGTTTCTATCCTGACAGCGATGGGGCTTGCTACTTCCAAGCTTGGGCTCGGCGGCACCTATTCCACCACCTATTACGAACCCTTCCATGTGGCGCGGGTTTTCGCGACACTTGATCACATGCTGGGCGGGCGCGCCGCCTGGAATGTGGTGACATCGCTGAATGACAGTGAAGCGCACAACATGGGCGCAGATGATCATCTGGAACATGATCTGCGCTATGACCGCGCTGATGAATTCCTGGAAGTTGTTCTTTCTCATTGGGATTCATGGGGTGATGACGCCATCATCCAGGACCGCGAGAGTGGCGTTTTCGCCGATGCCACCAAGGTCCGTCGGTTGGACCATAAGGGCAAATGGTTCAAAAGCCGCGGCCCCTTCACTGTGCCGCGCACGCCTCAGGGGCGCCCGGTTCTGATCCAGGCCGGCCAAAGCGGCCGCGGCAAAAGTTTCGCGGCACGCTGGGGAGATTTGGTTTTCGTGATCTACCCGAATATAGAAGTCGCCAAGCGCGGCTATAGCGGTTTCAAGGATCAAGTCGCGGCATCTGGCCGAGACCCCGCCACGGTGCGCATCTGCCCCGCCGTTTATTGCATTGTCGGTGAAACCGAAGCGGCGGCAGAGGAAAAGCGTGCCTTGATTGATGGCCTGGCCAGGCCAGTTGATGGGCTTTCTTTGCTGTCTGAGGCGCTGAATTATGATTTCGCGTCAAAAGCCTTGGATGATGCCTTCACTGATGATGAATTGGCCGGCATCAAGGGGCTGCAGGCGCTCCGTGATCGCGTGGTTGCTTCCAGCGGCAAGCGCAACCCTACCTTGCGCGATTTCGTGGAAATCACCGGGCGCGGTACCATTCGTGAATTCCCGGTATTTTGCGGCACGCCCAAGCGGGTCGCGGATGAAATGCAGGCGTGGTTGGAAGGTGGTGCCTGCGATGGCTTCGTGCTGGCCGCCACACACATGCCCGGCACTTATGAGGAATTTGTGCGCCTGGTTGTACCGGAATTGCAGCGCCGTGGTGTCTTCCGCAAGGAATTCACCGGCACGACGCTCCGCGAAAATCTCGGCCTGCCGCGCGCCGCGCCCTTCGATTGGCAAAGGTGAGCCATTTCCCTGATGACCGGGGCTAGGCTATCCTTGTCCTTTGCGGGGCGTTTCAACCGCGCTGTGGGAAGTGACAGGTAAAGGTGCCGTCATGAAATATCCCTTTGTACTGATCGATTGGTGCCGTCTGGCATGTTGCTTGTTGCTCATCCTCTGGATGCCGGCGCGGGCCACGGCGCAGGAGACCCAGCGGCGCATGATGGCGCATGGCGGTATCGAGCGTAGCTACGAGTTGCGTCTGCCGCCCGGTGAGAGCCGTTCGCCTCGCCCACTCGTGCTATCGCTGCATGGCCTGTCGCGTTCGCCGGATCCACTTATTGGCCATCGCGCCTGGCTGCCGATGGACTCAATAGCGGATCGTGAGGGCTTCGTGATCGCTTATCCGGTGGCGGTCGAAGGACGCTGGAGCTTCTGGCCCGGAACGGGCGTTGTCCAACCTGATGGTACCGAGGTTGATGACGTTGGCTTTGTCTTGGCTCTGCTCGATACGCTTGTCGCCGATGGTACCGCTGATCCACGCCGCCTCTACGCTGTTGGTATCTCGCGAGGCGCCATGCTGAGCTGGGTGCTCGGATGTCGGCTTTCCGACCGTCTCGCGGCCATCGCGCCGCTATCCTCGCCCGCGCGGGAGGCGCTTCTCGCTGGCTGCGCTCCGAAGATGCCTCCTGCCGTCATGGCGATCGCTGGCGTGGCTGATCCCGTGCAGCTTTATGATGGCTGGCTCGATCCGCCCCCGCTGGGCCGTCTGCTCTCCATGCCAGAGACGATGGAGCTTTGGCGGCGGCTGCATGGCTGCACGGGACAGAGCTTCGAAGCTTTGCCGCATCGCGACCGGGCCGACCCTACCCGCATCGGCCGCATCACCTGGACGGGCTGCGCCAGTGGGCTACCCGTCTTGCTCTATCGCGTTATTGGCGGCGGCCATCAGCCGCCCTCCTTCACCCCGAACAGCGACGCCGAACGTGCGCGGTTTGGCCGGCGTGCCAACGATATGGAGACCGGCGAAGAAGTCTGGCGCTTCTTCCAGCCGATTGTGAGTCCCGGCCCATAGGCCCGGCGCCCGCCCTCAAGGTGTGCTGTCCTAGACCGGTCGTCCATCCACTCCATTGGAACATCGGGGAAGGGGCTCCGCGTAGCTACATCCCAAGCACATTCTTCATGCCGTAAAGCGCCGGTGCGCGGCCATGCACCCAAAGCGCGGCACGCACTGCGCCGGTGGCATAAACGCGCCGATCGAAACTACGATGCGTCAGGCTGATATGTTCTGAAGCGGCAGCGAAAAGCAACGTGTGTTCACCCACAACCTGCCCGCCGCGCAAAGCCGCGAAGCCAATCGTGCCGGTGCCGCGCGGGCCGCAATGGCCATCTCGCCCGCTTTCAATGCCGGCTTCTTCCATGGTGGTGCCGCGCCCGGCTGCCACGGCTCGGCCCAAAGCGACTGCCGTGCCGGATGGCGCATCCACCTTTTGGCGGTGATGCATCTCCACAATCTCCGCATCATATTGCGCACCTGGGAGCGCTGCCGCCATGCGTTCTGCAATCGCCAAAAACAGATTGACCCCGGGCGCGAAATTCGCGGCATAGACAATCGGCGCGCGCTTGCCGGCTTCCGCCACTGCTGCTTCGGCTGCTGC
Organism: Asaia bogorensis; assembly: GCA_945874515.1. Lineage (GTDB taxonomy): Bacteria > Pseudomonadota > Alphaproteobacteria > Acetobacterales > Acetobacteraceae > Neoroseomonas > Neoroseomonas bogorensis_B. The sequence goes on along the minus strand of CAMCHA010000240.1, from coordinate 1,990 downwards.
GGAAAGCCCTGAACTGCCCAGGATTAATCCCTTGCCGCAGGCGGCGGCAGCGGCGGCATGGGTGGCGGCCGTTTCCGCATGGGTGAAATCAATCACCACATCGGAAGCGGCGAAAAGCGAGGCGATATCTGGGAAGCTTTGCAAGCCAGAAGGGGCCGCTTTGCCGCCGGCGCGCAGGGTGCCGCCCACACATACCGCACCAGCGGCGGTGACTTCCTCAATCAACAGCTGGCCCATACGCCCGGCCATGCCGGCGATACCGATGCGAATGCTCATGGCGTTTCTCCCGTGATTTGAAACATTGTCTGCGCCAAGCCCGGACCCTGTCTAGTCTTAGTCCGCCCGCGGATGCGCCTTCCGCCAGGTCTCCAGCAGCGCCGCCGCATCCACCGCCGTATAGCGCTGCGTGGTGGAAAGGCTGGCATGGCCGAGCAATTCCTGAATGGAGCGCAAATCAGCGCCGCCGCCCAGCAAATGCGTCGCGAAGGAATGCCGCAGCGCATGCGGGCTCGCATGTTCTGGCAGCCCGGCAAGCCGGCGGAAATCGCGTAGCCTTTTTTGTGCCACCGCCGGATCAAGTCGCGCCCCGCGTGCGCCAATAAACAGCGGTTCATCCGCAGCACCCGCGCCGCGTTCCGCCAAATAGGCCGCCATCGCATCGCGGATTACCGGCAGGATCGGCACCAGCCTTTCCTTATTGCCTTTGCCAACTACGCGAAGCGCAGCCTCCGAACCCTGCCGTGGTGCATCGCCCAAATTCAGCGCCAAAGCCTCCCCCAATCTCAGCCCTGCGCCATAAAGCAACGTGAACAAGGCGCGGTCGCGTGCCCCTTGCAGGCGCGGGTTTTCATGCCGGCCCAACGCATAGACATCGGGGATTTCTTCCGCCGCAGCGCGCGCTTCCTTGACACTCAGCGCACGCGGCAAAGGCACTTTGGCACGTGGCGCGCGCAGCCCGGCAAGTGCAACCGGCGCCATGCCCTGATGTCGCTGCAAATAGCGTAGGAAACTCCGTATCGCGGCAAGCTTGCGGGCGCGGGTGGCGCCCACATCACCTTCCATGGCGCGGGCTGACAGAAAGGCGCGCAAATCCGCCGGCCGCAGCGTGCCAAGCGCGGCCAAATCAGGCTCCGCCCCCAAATGCTTTGTCAGAAAGCCAAGGAATTGCGCCACGTCGCGCCCATAGGCTTCGATGCTATGCGCACTTGCGCGGCGTTCCTGGGCGAACCAGCCAAGCCAGGCGGAGGCAGCCTCGGCGCCAGTCATGCTACCTTGAAATCGCCGCCGCCACGGCGCGGCCCAGGAAGATAAGCGGTTCGGTACCATGCCGTGCGGGCAGGGCATGCGCATCCCGCGCGCCTAGCGCCAGCAGCATGGGCGGTTGCTGCGCTACCACCACGCGTATCAGCGCATCGCGCGCAATCAACCCCGCCGCTTCGCCATGCAGCGCTTCGGCATCTTCTGGCTTGTCGCGCACCAGCACATCGCGCCCGCGCCCGAGTAACTTTTCCACCATGCCGCGCGGCAGGGGCCGCTGTTCCGGGCGCATCCAAAGCTGGCCGGGATTATCCGGTGGCTCCACACAAAGCGTGCAACTTTCAAGCCCCAGCAGATTGGGCCATTCCTGTGCGACAGTTTCCGGCGCATCATCTGATCGCATCAGGGCCAGAACCGCCAGGCGCACGCGCGATACCAAACCAAGCCCCGCGCGTTCTGCATCAAGCGCTTGGCGCAATTCGGCATCCAGCGCGGCCGCGCGTTCGCGTTCCGCGCCCAGCATCGCCGCCATGTGATCGGTCAGCCCATCGCCATGCACGCGCCGCGGCGGCGCCAGCGCGCGATAAAGCTCCGGCCGCGCCGCCAAAAATCCAGGATTGGCGCGCAAGAAAGCCTCCACCTCCTCAGCCGAGGGCCCGTTCGGGGCCTTCCCGTCTGAGGACGGGTTGCTCACAGGATGCTTTGTCCTGTTTTTTTCCAATCCGCCAAAAAC
>CAMCHA010000239.1 GCA_945874515.1 Asaia bogorensis | reverse complement strand
ACTGGGAATTGAGGCGTCGCAATGGGTTCCTTCAGCATCTGGCATTGGCTTGTTGTTCTGCTGGTCGTCCTGCTGCTTTTCGGCAGCGGCAAGATCAGCGGCCTGATGGGCGATCTGGCCAAGGGCATCAAGTCCTTCAAGCATAATATTAAGGATGATCAGGCGGATGCCTCGATGGAAGCACAGGCGCCTGGCCAGTCCCAGCCGGCCGGCAGCATCCAGGGCCCCGCCGCAGCGTCTTCCACCGCGCAGGCCACCGCGGCGCAAAACACGCCCCCACGTCCGGGCGCCTGACCAGCATGCCCGCCCCACGCCATTTTGGGCGGGGGCGGCTTCATCCCCTTCCCCGGGCGATCAAGCCTGGGCTTGGGGCCGATAAAACTATTCAGGCTGCCGGGCCAGGGTTAGTAAGTTTCTGCCTTTTTTGCCTTGTGGAGGGCCCGCGCCATGCTCACAACCTGGACCTTTGAGGATGGCCGCTGCCGGCTACGTGAAGGTGCCATTTCCCACATCACCGCCGCCTTGCCTGGACCCGCGCGGGAAGCCGCCGGTGAGGTCGCGGAACCCGAGAATATTCGCCAGGCTGTTTGGATCGACCTGCTAAACCCTACACCGTCGGAAGAACACGCGGTGCAGCAGGCGCTCTCGCTCGAAATCCCGACGCGAGAGGAGATGCAGGAAATCGAAAGCTCATCCCGCCTGTATCGTGAGGGTGAGACGCTGTTTTTGACCGCCAATTTTCTCTATGGAGCGGATTCAGGCGAATATGGTTCCACCCCCATCAGCTTCGTGCTGACCAATAGCGCGCTTATCACCGTGCGCTACGCAACGCCGCGCGCCTTTACTGCCTTCGCTGCGCGCGTACAGCGCCACCCGAATTTGCTGCAATCTGCTGATGCGGTCATGCTGCATTTGTTCGAGCAGATCGTGGATAGGCTTGCCGATATTCTGGAAAAGATCAGCGCCGACATGGATCGCGCCAGTCAATCCACCTTCCGCACCTCCGAGGCCGATGTCAAAATGCAGCGGCGCAGTGACAAGTTGAAGGATGCGCTGTTCACCTTGGGCCAGGTCGGGGAAGTGACAACGCGCGCCTCCGAAACCCTGCTTGGTCTTTCGCGTATCCTGACCTTTGTGGGTGCCGAAATGGGAACCGCTATACGCAAAGAAAACCAAGCGCTGATCAAGACGCTGGTGCGCGATGTGCGATCCCTGGTGGAACATGCAAGCTTCCTGAATTCAAAGGCGCAATTCCTGCTGGATGCCGTGCTTGGCGTGTTGAATGTCGAACAGACCAATATCATCAAGACCTTTACCGTGGCCTCGGTCGCGCTCATGCCACCCACGCTGATCGCCAGCATTTACGGCATGAATTTTGAATTCATGCCCGAATTGAAATTGGCTTTTGGCTATCCCTTGGCGCTTGTGCTGATGATCGTCTCAGCCATTATGCCCATTCTGTATTTCCGCCGCAAAGGCTGGCTGTAGTGCATATTCGGTCGCATTTTCCGAGTCCCCAAGTGATTCCACTTGGCTTGAAAATGCTCTAAATCAAGAGGACATTCTGATGTCGCAAGCAACGCGGGTCCCCGCTTCTGTCGCTACCTGCCGTTGGGGCGGGTTTGACGCGTCCTTTGCGCCGGTGGCGAGCATTGCCTCGGGTGAGACCATCATTCTGGAATGCGTCTCGGGCGGGCCAGAAGTGATGCCAGGGCCGGAGAAGGGCCTACCGCTGCATCCCGCGATTTCCGAAATCCACACCAGGCTGCCGAGGCTCGGCGCGCATATCATCACCGGCCCCGTGGAAGTGCGCGGCGCCGAGCCAGGTGATGCGCTGCGCGTGGATATCGAGAAAATCGAACTCGGCGCGGATTGGGGCTTTTGCGGCTTCCGCCCGCTTTTCGGCACGCTGCCGGAAGATTTCCCCTATCGCCGCACGCTGCATATTCCGGTGAACAAACAGGCCATGACTGGCCGCCTGCCCTTCGGGCCGCAGGATGGCGGGCTTGATCTGCCGCTGGCACCCTTTTTTGGCGTGATGGGCGTGGCACCGCCGCCCGAATGGGGCATGGTGAACACCAAGGAACCGCGCGCCATTGGCGGCAACCTCGACAATAAGGAATTGACCGAAGGCACCACGCTGTTCCTGCCCATTTTCAACAAGGGCGCTTTGTTTTCCGCCGGCGATGGCCATGGCGTGCAGGGCGATGGGGAGGTCTGCATCAATGCACTCGAAATCTGCCTGACCGGCCATTTCAAACTCTCCGTGGTGAAGGGCGGCGGCGCCAAGGACCCGGTGCTGAAATTCCCGCGCGCCGAGACCAAGACCCATTTCATCACCATGGGGATGAATGAGGATTTGGATTTGGCGATGAAGCAGGCGCTGCGTGAAATGATCGCCTTCATCTGTTCGCGGACCAATCTTTCTGATGCCGATGCCTATCAATTCTGTTCGCTTGCGGTGGATTTCCGCGTGACGCAGACGGTGAATGGCGAAAAGGGCGTGCATGGCATGCTGAAAAAGGGGCTATTATTCTGATGGCTGCGCTTGCAGCGATTCTAATTTTTGGTTAGCCTTTGAACATGGCCGCGCACGTATCAGATCGCATTCCGCTTTTCTTCATCCTCGCCCCCCTGGCCGGCATTGCCGCATGGCTTGGCCTCGGCAAGGTTGGGCTGGAGCTTTTGGCCATTCCCGTTCTGGCCGCACTGCTCTGTAATGTGGTGGCGGCGGTGCATCACGCTGAAGTGGTGGCCTTGCGCGTGGGTGAGCCTTTTGGTGGTTTGATCCTGGCACTGGCGGTCACCGTGATTGAAGCCGGGCTGATCATTTCCCTGATGCTGAGTACGGATGGCAATCCCACTCTGATGCGCGATACCTTGTTGGCGACTGTTATGCTGGTGCTGCACGGCATTGCGGGGTTTGCCATTCTAGTCGGCGGCATTGTGCATCGGGAAAATCAATTCCGCGTTGCGGGCGCCAATGCGCTGCTGGCCGTTCTGATGCCCATGGCGGTGCTGGTGCTGATCGTGCCCAATCACGTGACTTCAGCACCCGGCCCCTACTACAGCGCCAGCCAATTGGCCTTTGTTTCGTTGGTTTGTCTGGGGCTTTATGCCGCCTTCCTCTTCATCCAGACCAATTGGCACCGAGACTACTTCCTGCCGGAAGAAAGCCCGGGGGGTGAGGGCCATACGCAACCAAGCGGGCGGATGGCGCTAATTTCCTTTCTGTTGCTGTGCGTGGCGCTGTTTTCGGTTGTGATGCTGGCGAAAAGCCTGACCTCGGCGCTGGAAGGAGGGGTGGCGGCGCTCGGCGCTCCGGCGGCGCTGGTGGGGGTGATTGTGGCCGCCATTGTGCTGATGCCCGAATCTGGCGCAGCGCTCCGTTCCGCCGCGCATAACCGCATGCAGCCGGCCATCAACCTGGCGCTTGGCAGCGGCGTGGCTTCGATCGGGCTTACCGTACCGACGGTGGCCCTCGTGGCTTGGTGGAACGGCATGCCTCTCGCGCTTGGCATTTCAGCCGGCCATTCGGTGCTGCTGGCGCTGGGCTTTGCGGTCGCCATGCTCACCTACGGCACCGGGCGGACCAATATTCTCTCAGGCATTGTGCATCTGGTATTGGCCGCTACCTATGTATTTACGGTTTTCGCGCCGTAATCCGCGCCGGCTATCTCAAGCGCCAGATTTCAACGGGGCCACGTTCTTCTGGTACTGTTGCAACCAGTTCGTATTGTTCATCCAAGGCCGCTTCAATCAATATTGCGGCGCGGCGACGCACGCTTGGCCACCAGCCGCGATCAATTACCAAAACACGCGGATGGCTTTCCAGAATGCGTGTGATTTCGGCGTAGGAATCGATCCCCGTCACGCGATAAAACGGCCCGGCCAGATGCGCCGGGAAGGCGTAGCGCGTGGACACGGAAGCATCAGCCAGCACATAGACCACGGGGTGGTAATTCACGACCCAAATCGGGTCTCCCGGGTCTATTTCCGCACGCACGGCCGCGGCGGTGCGCCGCACGGGATCAGGCGCGCCAAGGCCAATGCCGCGATCAAGCCGGGGCAGGGCCGCAACGCGCCAGGCATCCAGAGCCACAGCGCCGATCAGCAATTGAAAGCCGATCACCACCATGCCAGGGCGCAGATAACGCGCCAATTGCCGCGCGCCGAGTGCCGCCAGCAGTGACAGCGGCAATAGCCAGATCAGGAAGTAATGCTGGTAGAATTGCCCCGGCAATACCACGGCAAAAGTCGCCGCCACAAACCAGATCATGCCGAATTGCCTGAGCCTGGCGAGCGGCCCTTCGCGATTGCGCGGACGGATCAAGGCGGGCAGCGTCAGCAGGAAAGACCAAAGCAACAGCAAGACGGCCACGAGCGCAAAGCGGAAGGAATCCACAGAGCTCAGCCGCGATCCCGCATAGCGAAGCGGCGCCAGAAACGCCCCTTCCAGAAAAACAGCAAACTCCCCGCGCAGCGCGTAAGCCAGCGCCCAGAGCAAGGTTGGGGCTGCGCATAACAAAGCATAAGCGCCGGCCATCGCGGCAAGACTACGCAGGCTCATCAACCCAAGCCGAAAGGCCGGCAGCACCAGAATGAGCCACGCGACCGCGCCTTCGAAGACAGTCACTGGCTTGAGTGTGAGGGCCGCGCCGATCAGCATCCCCATCACCGCCATATCGCGCCAACGCGGGGCTTTATTGCGTTCCAGCGCATCCACCGCACCACGCAAGCCCAGCGCCATGGCCCAGCCGACCATTGGCGCAAAGAGAATTTCCGTATTGGTGGCAAGCCCTCCCAGCAATCCGCTATGGGCGACGTAGAGAACGCCCGCAGCCAGCCCTAA
>CAMCHA010000238.1 GCA_945874515.1 Asaia bogorensis | reverse complement strand
GTGGCGACGCCCCGGGGTTTTTTAGTGCCTGATCCACGGATGATATCAGGCAATGAGCCTGAAATGCGGTCATTGTCTGATCTACCCCTTGCCCCGCCACGCGCCGCGCGCCACAAACAACCCATGTCACTTGAAGCCGATCTCATCGTCGAACGGCGCCGCCTGTCCAGGCGCGTCACCTTTTGGCGTTCGCTTGCGGTGCTTGGCGTGATAGCTGCGCTTGCATTGGTGTTCGGCAGGGCCAGTCTGGGCGGTCTTGCTTCCAATGATCATGTGCTCAGGCTCCGCATTGAAGGCACCATCCTGGAAGACCGCCGCCTGCTGGAAGTGATCGACGAAGCCAGCCGCGATTCCTCCGCCCAAGCGATGCTGCTGGTAATTGACAGCCCCGGCGGCAGCATGGCGGGTGGGGAGGCTTTGCACGGCGCGCTCAAGCGCTTTGCTGAGAAAAAGCCCATCGTGGCGCTGATGGGCGGCACCGCAGCTTCGGCCGGCTATATGATCGCGATGCCGGCTCAGCATGTGCTGGCGCGGGAGGCGACGATTACGGGTTCGATCGGCGTCTTGCTGCAAAGCTTCGATGTCTCGGAATTGATGGCCCGGCTTGGCGTCCGACCCGATATCCTGGCGACCGGCCCCTTCAAGGCGCAGCCCAACCCTTTCCAGCCGCTAACCGATCAGGGGCGGGCCGAGATGATGCGCGTTCTGGAAGATTTGCACGGCCAATTCATCGCGATCGTGGCCACTGGCCGGCGCATGGATGAAGCGCGCGTTCGCCCCTTGGCCGATGGTAGGGTCTTTACCGGGCGCCAGGCGCTGCCCCTCGGTCTCATTGACGCCATTGGCGGGGAAGCCGAAGCCCGCGCCTGGCTTGCCGCCCAGAAGGGTGTCGCGGAAGCCCTGCCTGTGCAGGATCTGGAACCGCGCGACCGGGTTGAGAAATTCCTTAACCGGTTTGTGGGCGGCCTCGTGAAAACGCTTATGACAGAATGGTTTGGCGTTGACGCCCCGCGGGCGGTCTGGCAACTTTCCAGATAGGGCATCCCAGGCATAACGTGCCGCTTTGCGGATTTGTCCCAACAGATGAGGCTCAAGGGCGCTCCAATGACTACGGGTGCCGGATAAAAACGCTTAGGGAGAAAACCCGGCATGACGAGATCGGAACTGATCGCGCAATTGGCCGCAAGCAATCCACATTTGCGCGAAAGCGATGTGGAAGCGATTGTGGCGACGATTTTCGGCGAAATCACTGCGGCGCTTGCGCGCGGTGATCGCGTGGAATTGCGTGGTTTTGGCGCGTTTTCCACCAAATCGCGCGAAGGCCGCACCGGGCGCAATCCGCGTACCGGGGAATCCGTGCCGGTAGAACCGAAATCCGTGCCGTATTTCAAGCCAGGCAAGGAATTGCGCGAACGCATCAATGCGAAGAAGCAAGCCGCACCGGCGAAGCGCGCTGCAGCGCGCCGGGCGTGAGGCGCTGATTTCGCATCCCTTTATTTCCTGATTAGAAAAAAGATCAGTCATTGCGCGCCATGCTGTTCACTCATGGCAAGGCCAGCGCGATTATCCCTTGACGTCAAGACGCGGTCGGGGATTGTGTTGGAATCGTAAACCCAAAGGCCCCGCAATGCGCTGGTTCATCTTTCTGCCACTCGCCATTCTGGTGGTGCTCTTCATGCTCTCCAACCCGCAGAGCATCGAATTGCGCCTCTGGCCCTTTGACGTAGCCTGGACCGCCTCTGCCGCGATTGCCGTATTGTCCATCGCGGCTGTGGCCTTCCTGTTGGGCGCGCTGATCGCCTGGGCCGCAGCACTGCCCGCGCGCCGCCGTGGCCGCGCCGCAGAACGCCGCGTGGCGGAACTTGAAGCGCGGATCACCGCGCTCAACGCCAGCGCCGCGCAGGAGGTCGCTGACCAAAAGGCCCTGACCCAATCATGATCCCGCGCCCCGCCATCGGCGCCGCCCGCATCGTCCCCGCACTTGATCAGGGCGATGCGGCACACGCCCAGGTCCTGGCGGAAAGCCTCGCGCCCCATTGCGGGCTGCTGAAGGTGGGGCTGGAGCTTTTCACCGCGGCCGGCCCCAGCATTGTCAGCGCCCTGGCGCGGCATCGGCCCATCTTCCTGGACCTGAAGCTGCACGACATCCCGAATACCGTGGCAGGCGCGGTGCGTTCCCTGCTGCCGCTAAAGCCAGCCATGATGACGCTTCATGCCGCAGGCGGTGCGGCCATGATCGCCGCCGCGCGGGCCGAGGCCGAGAAAGCCGGCGCCGATCGCCCCATGCTGCTGGCGGTCACGGTGCTGACCAGCATTGACGCCGAAACCTTGGCCAGCACGGGTGTCGCCGCAAGCCCTGCCGATCAGGTGTTGCGCCTGGCACGCCTCGCGCTCGGTGCCGGGGCGGATGGGCTGGTGTGCAGCCCGCAGGAAGCGGGGGTGCTGCGCGCGGCCCTTGGCCCGGCCCCCTTCCTGGTGGTGCCAGGTGTGCGCCCCTCTGGCAGCGCGCTTGGCGACCAAGCCCGCACCGCCACGCCCGCCGAGGCTGTTGCCGCCGGGGCGGATTGGATCGTGGTTGGTCGCCCCATCACCGGCGCACCGGACCCAGCAGCGGCCGCCGCCGCCATCGTGGCAGGGCTTTGACGCGGTGCTGGTCAAGATCTGCGGCATCAACGACGTGACCGGGCTGAAGGCAGCGCGTGAAGCCGGGGCGGATATGGTGGGCTTCGTCTTCTTCCCACCCTCCCCACGCGCTGTGACGCCGGCCGAGGCCGGTTTGCTCGCGCGATCCTACACGGGCGGTCCGAAGCGCGTTGGGCTGTTTGTGGACCCCGATGACGCCACCCTGGCCGCGACTTTGGCCGAAGTGCCGCTCGATATCCTGCAATTGCACGGGGAAGAAAGTCCGGCCCGGGCCGGCGAAATCCGCGCGCGTTTCCGCAAGCCCGTGATGAAGGCGCTTGGCATTGGCAGCAAGGCCGATCTCGCGCGCTTGGCGGATTACGCCGATCAGGTGGATTACTTCCTGCTCGATGCCCGCCCACCGGCTGGCAGTGCTCTGCCTGGGGGCAATGCGCTGGCCTTTGATTGGGCGCTGATGAAGGGCGAACAACCTCCGCGCCCCTGGCTGCTCGCTGGCGGGCTGACGCCGGCCAATGTGGCCGAGGCCATCGCGGCCTCTGGCGCGCCGGGCGTGGATGTATCCTCCGGCGTTGAACGCGCGCGGGGCATCAAGGACCCCGCCGCCATTGCAGCCTTCATTGCCGCCGCGAAAGGGGCCGGGGCGTGACGCCGCGCCCCGCATGACCGCGCCCGAGCATTTTCAAGCCAAATGGGATCATTTGGCGACTCGGGAAATGCGATCAAACAAAGGTTTGACGCATGTCCGGTGAGCAGATGCGAGGCGGTGATGCGCCAGAAGAAAGCGAAGCCGCCGAAAAGGCCAAGATGCGCCGCGTGCTGGCGATTTTCGGCCCAGCGGTCTTTGCCGGCGCCTTTGCGACACGCGTCACTGACCCCACCGTCGCCGAAATCGCCGGGGAATTCAGCGTGACCGTGGCCGAGGCCGCCTTGCTCGGCACCGCCTATACCCTGCCCTTCGCCCTGGTGCAGCCAATCCTGGGGCCGGTTGCGGATTCCATCGGCAAGCGGCGGATTGTGATGATTTGCGTGGCAATGCTGGGCGTCATGCTGGTCGCCGCTGCGGTTTCGGCAAGCTTTGGCTGGCTCATGGCATTTCGCGCGGCTTCCGGCATGGCCGCGGGGGGCATGATGCCGCTGACACTCGCCATCATGGGGGACGCGGTCTCGCTGAAATACCGCCAGGTGGCGCTATCGCGCATTCTGGTCTTTGGCATTAGCGGGCAGATTGCGGGCGGCGTCGTGGCAGGGCCCATCGCCGCCATTGCCGGCTGGCGCGGCGTGTTGGTGGTTTGCGCCATCGCCGCGTTTTTGGGGCTTTTCGCCCTGATCCTGGCCGCCCGCGGCGCCGCACGAGAGACAATGACGCGCTATGACCCAGTGATGGCGCTGCAACGCTATCGCGGCATCATCGCCAATCCTGCCGCGCTGCCGCTATTCGCCGCGGTGGCGGTGGAAGGCGGCTTAGTCTTTGGCACCTTTCCCTTCATAGCCCCCCTGCTGATCGAACGCGGCATTGGCAGCACCATGGAAGCAGGCTTTGCCATTGGCGCCTTTGGCCTTGGCGGGCTGGTCTTTGCCGCTTTGGTGGCCCCCCTGCTGGCCCGCTTCGGCCAGGCCGGCGTAATCCGCATTGGCGGCGCCACCGCCGCCCTGGCGCTGACTGGCTTTGCCTTGGCGCCATCCTTGATGGTGGCAGCGCTAGCTGGCCTTGGGCTCGGCCTTGGCTTCTACATGATCCACAACGCCATCCAGACCCGCGCGACCGAACTTGCCCCCCAGGCGCGCGGCAGCGCCATGTCCTTGCATGCCTTTGCCTTTTTTGGCGGCCAATCGCTTGGCCCGATCTTCTATGGGCTGGGGGATATGATCATCGGCTTGCCCGCTACATTGGGGCTGGCGGCGGTTGGGATCATGGTGCTGGCGCTGCTTTTGGCGCGGCGCTGAGGGGTGCTGGGGCGCCCGATTCGCAGCCTGAGACGTCGCCCTTTCCGCAAGCAGTGAACAAAGCGGCAACCATTACCGAAGGGCATTCATTATTTTCGCTTGGTTTTTCAGTTAGATAAATGCATGAAAAAGAACAAACCCGCAACGCGCGACTCGGCGCAAGGTGCGGGACTATTTGCCCAAGATATTGTGGCAGGCCTTAAGCCACTGACACAAGGGCGTTCGCTTCCCGTGCATGGCCTGAGCGCACCACGCCGGGCGATCAAGCGTTGAT
>CAMCHA010000237.1 GCA_945874515.1 Asaia bogorensis | reverse complement strand
CCGCTATCCAGGCCCTTGGCGCCCGGGTTGCGGTCCACCAATTCAATCACCGCCATATCGGCCGCATCGCCATAGCGCATGCCGGCCTTCAGCACGCGGCAATAGCCACCTGGCCGCGCCGTGTAGCGCTCAGCGATTTCGCCGAACAGCTTCGCCACCACCGCTTCATCGCGGATCTGCGATAGCGCCTGACGACGCGCATGCAGGCCACCGCGCTTGCCAAGCGTAATCAACCGCTCAACATAAGGGCGCAATTCCTTGGCCTTGGGCAGCGTAGTCGTGATCTGCTCATGCTTGAGCAGAGAGGTCGCCATATTGCGGAACATCGCCGCACGATGGCTTGAAGTTACATTGAGCTTCCGCCCAGATAATCCGTGACGCATCTTTCTTATCCTTCAGAACGAACCGATCAGAACGGCTCATCTGCCCTTTTCGCCAAATCCTCGACATTTTCAGGCGGCCATTCCGGCACGGTCATGCCGAGGCTGAGCCCCATCGTCGTGAGGACTTCCTTGATTTCGTTCAACGACTTGCGCCCAAAATTCGGTGTGCGCAGCATTTCCTGTTCGGTCTTCTGTACCAGATCGCCGATATAGACGATGTTGTCGTTCTTCAGGCAATTCGCGCTACGGACGGAAAGCTCAAGCTCATCCACTTTGCGTAGCAGATTGCGATTGAACGGCAGATCATCGCGCAGATCGGCAGCCAATTCAGGGCGCGGCTCATCGAAGTTAATCAGGATTTGTACCTGTTCCTGGATGATGCGCGCGGCAACGCCCACGGCATCTTCCGGCGCCAGCGTGCCATCGGTTTCAACCGACAGGATAAGCTTGTCGTAATCCGTACGCTGGCCAACGCGGGTGGGTTCAACGCGATAGGCCACGCGGCGCACCGGCGAATAGATCGCATCCACAGGAATAAGACCAATCGGCGCATCTTCCGGACGGTTTTCGGACGCCGGCACATAGCCCTTGCCGGAATCGATGATCAATTCCATGGAAAGCTTCGCGCCATCATCCAGCGTGCAGATCACCAGATCAGGATTGGCGATTTCGATATCGCCCGTGGTCTGGATCTGCCCTGCGGTCACTTCACCCGGGCCAGTGGCCATCAGCGCCAGGCGCTTTTCACCCTCACCCTGATAGCGCAGTGCAAGCTGTTTCACATTCAGCACAATATCGGTGACGTCTTCGCGCACGCCGGGAATGCTGCTGAATTCATGCAGCACGCCATCAATACGAATCGCCTTCACCGCGGCACCAAGCAGCGAGGAAAGCAAAACGCGGCGCAGCGCATTGCCAAGTGTCATGCCGAAGCCACGTTCCAGCGGCTCAAGCACCAAAGTGGCGTTGCGCAGCGGGTTGATCGTCGGCTCGATATGCTTCTGCGTCTCGATCAGGGAACGCCAGTTGCGGTCAAGCACGTTCATGTCTCTCCTATCGGGCTGCGGCGGTCAGGCGTGGCGCGCGTATCAGACGCGGCGGCGCTTGCGCGGGCGGCAACCGTTATGGGGAATGGGGGTCACATCGCGAATCGCAGTGACCTGAAAGCCAACAGTCTGCAGAGCACGCAGAGCAGATTCACGGCCCGAACCAGGGCCGCTCACCATAATGTCCAGCACTTCCATCCCATGCTCACGCGCCTTGCGGCCCGCATCTTCAGCGGCAACCTGTGCCGCGTAAGGGGTAGATTTGCGGCTGCCCTTGAAGCCCTGGGAACCAGACGACGACCAGGCGATGGCATTGCCCTGCGCATCTGTAATCGTCACGATCGTATTGTTGAAGGTGGACAGCACATGCGCAACACCGGAAGAGATATTCTTCCGTTCCTTGCGCTTCACCGGGCCACGAGCGGCACCGCCGCGGGGTTCACGAGCCATATTACTTGGTCACCTTCTTCTTGCCGGCGATCGCAACCGCCTTGCCCTTGCGGGTGCGCGCATTGGTATGAGTGCGCTGGCCGCGGACCGGCAGGCCCTTGCGATGCCGCAGGCCGCGGTAGCAAGCCATATCCATCAGGCGCTTAATGTTCATGGCCTGCTCACGCCGCAAATCGCCTTCAACACGGTATTCGCGGTCGATCAATTCACGGATGCGCATGACTTCATCGTCGGTCAGCTGATTCACGCGGCGTTCCGCCGGAATGCTCAACTGTTCGCAGATGACCTTCGCATTCTGCGGGCCAATGCCAAAGATATAGCGAAGCGAGATCAGGACTCGCTTATTAGTCGGAATATTCACGCCGGCGATGCGCGCCACAGTGTCTCTCCTGGGGCCGAGCCCCCCGATACCGCCGCGGTAGCCCTAGGGGCCCAGCCGGCGGAGTGTTCCGAATGAATTTGCAACGACAAAGAGCGGCCAGAGTTGCCCCCCAGCCGCGGGAAGAAGGGCATTAACCCCAGCACCCCACCCCGTCAAGCCTTTCCTGACAAAATTTCACCGATCTGGCGAGCGACTTCCGTCATGGAGGCCATGCCGTCAACGGCCTTCAACTTTCCCTGTCCCGCATAATACGGAAGCAAGGGGGCAGTCTGGCGATGAAAGGCATCAAGCCGTGCTGCCACGGTTTCTGCCTTGTCATCCGAGCGGCGGGAGAATTCAGCCCCGCCACAGCTGTCGCAAACGCCGTCCTTGGCCGGCTGCTTGAACGTATCATGGTAGCCAGCGCCGCAATTGGCGCAGCTATAGCGGCCAGAAATGCGTTCCACCAAGGCTTCGCTATCCACCTCCAGCTCAATCACATGATCAAGCTTCAGGCCGCTTTCCTTCAGCATGGCATCCAGTGAAGCCGCCTGGGGGGCGGTGCGCGGAAAGCCGTCCAGTATAAAGCCATTGGCGCAATCAGGGCGCAACACGCGTGCCTTAAGCATGGTCGTGATCACCTCATCCGGGACAAGGTCACCGCGCTCCATAATGGCCTTGGCCTTCAGGCCGATGTCGCTACCCGACTTAACTTCGGCGCGCAGCATGTCGCCGGTGGAAATCTGCGCAATGCCGAATTTTTCTTCCAGCATCTTGGCCTGAGTGCCCTTGCCCGCACCTGGCGGGCCAAGAAGAATGAGGTTCATTCAATTCCTCCGTTCAACGCCCGCGCGGCTGCCCACGGCCGCCAAGACGCGCTTTTTTGATCAGACCTTCATACTGATGGGCAAAGAGATGCGATTGTACCTGCGCCACCGTATCCATGGTCACTGAAACAATGATCAGCAGGGAAGTGCCGCCGAAATAAAACGGCACGCCATATTGGCTGATTAGGATTTCGGGAATGATGCAGACAAGGCAAAGATAAGCCGCCCCCAAAACCGTCAAGCGGGTCAGCACACGGTCAAGATAGTCCGACGTATTCTGCCCCGGCCGAATGCCCGGAATGAAACCGCCATATTTCTTGAGATTATCCGCCGTTTCGGTCGGGTTGAAGACAATCGCCGTGTAGAAAAAGGCGAAGAAGACAATCATCGCCATATACAGCACCATATAGGCGGGCCGCCCATGGGCCAGCATACTAGTTATCGTCTGCAACCAACCATCCGACATGTCCTGCGAGAAGCCCGCAACCGTCGCCGGCAGCAGCAGCAGGGACGACGCAAAAATCGGCGGAATGACGCCCGCGGTATTGAGCTTGAGCGGCAGATGGGTCGCTTCCCCGCCGAACATGCGGTTGCCCACCTGGCGCTTCGGATATTGTACCGGAATGCGGCGCTGAGCGCGCTCAACGAATACCACAAAGGCAATCACTAGTAGCGCAATGATCAGGAAGGCCATAATGAAAATAGTGGAAAGCGCGCCCGTGCGGCCCAGTTCCAGGGTACTTATCAGGGCAGATGGCAGATTCGCAACGATACCCGCGAAAATGATCAGGCTGATGCCATTGCCAACCCCACGAGCCGTGATTTGCTCACCAAGCCACATCAGGAACATGGTGCCGCCGACCAGCGTGATCACGCAGGAAAGCCGGAAGAATATCCCAGGATCATAAACCGCCGCACCAAATTGCCCGCGCATGGACTCAAGCCCGATCGCGATGCCATAGGCCTGGAAGATCGCAATCACGACTGTCAGATAGCGTGTGTACTGATTTAGCTTCTTCCGCCCCGACTCGCCTTCCTTCTTCAGGGTTTCCCAAGCGGGAATCGCGGCGGTCATCAACTGCACAATGATGCTCGCGCTAATGTAAGGCATGATGTTGAGCGCAAACACCGTCATGCGCCCAAGCGCACCGCCCGAGAACATGTCGAACATGCCCAGAATGCCACCGCCATGCTGGGCGAGGATTTCGCCCATCACCGCCGCATCTACGCCAGGCACGGGGATATAGGTGCCCAGACGATAGACGATCAGCGCGCCAAGCGTGAACCAGATACGATTTTTCAGCTCGGTTGCCTTCGAGAGCACGCCGAGGTTGAGATTGGACATCGCCTGTTCCATGGCGGATGCCATGCGCATTCTCCCAAAGCTGCTGAGCGCCCTTAGCGTGCGCCCTTGCCTTTAAGCCCTATGTGGCGTGACAATTGCGCTTAACAAGCGCACCACGCCCGAATGAAAGCGGCGCCCGAGTTCCCCCGCGCGCCGCAAAGAATCAGCCCCGCATCGCGATCAGGCGGCGCAGCGACCACAAGGTTCAGCCAGCCTCCGCCGGCTCTGCCGGCGTGGTGACAGTCACGCTGCCGCCCGCAGCTTCCACCGCGGCAATCGCTGCCGCCGAGGCGCCGGCCACGGAAATACGTACCGCACGTTTGATCTCACCCTTGCCGAGCAAGCGCACACCGATGAATTTGGAGCTGGACCGGACAACGCCAGCTTCACGCAGCGCCGCTTCGTCCAAATCCTGACCCGCCGGCAGACGTCCCGCTTCAATCGCCGCATCCAGCGTGCCGATATTCAA
>CAMCHA010000236.1 GCA_945874515.1 Asaia bogorensis | reverse complement strand
GGCTCATGCCTGCCTTGGCGGCGCGTTTGGCTTCATAGGCGCGTTGCGCTTCGGTCAATTTCCGGTCGGCCATGATGAGTACCTCTTTACTGGCGCCTGAATGGCGCGCCGCGCGGCTTCCGGCCCGGGGCCAGAAGTGGCAGAAGCAGGTTCATGGACGCGAAAATAAAGGCCGGCATTTGGGTTTCCATGGCGATCCGGCTTTCCGATATGGCCGGGCGCGCCGCCGCCGTGCTGCGCAAGGGGGACCCCGATAGCGGCGGCATCCTATGCGTGCTGCGCGGGCGGGGGGGCGTGCAGGTGCTCTCCCAAATCCGTGACGCCGAGGGCCGGCCAGCCTGGCTGCGCGCCACCGGCCCCGGCGCGGTGGATCAGGAAACCGCGGATTCCTATGTCGCGCGGCAGGTGCAGCGTGATCCCGACCTTTGGGTGGTGGAATTCGACGCGCCGGATTTACAGCCGCCGTTTGAGGCGCGGATCGTCTAGCATTTGGTCTGTCACACCGGATCGCAGCGCAATTCAAAACGGCATTCGCTGGCACCATGCGCGGCGCAGGCAACTTCCCGGCAAGTAGGCTCAGCCGCCCGCCCTGCCTGTTCCATCACATACCGCATGGCGCCGCTAAAACTGCCTTCGAACATGTAGCAGACGGGATGCCCAACCTGCCCATAGGCCAGCGCATAGGCCGAATGGCGTACCGTGACTGCGGCGGTGCCGGCGGCGTCATCCAAGGCGGTGATGTCAAACAATCCATAGCCGCGCTGCGATAGACGCTTCAGGTAATGGCGAAAGGTCTCAACGGGTGCCAGCCCATGCGTCTTGCCTTCCGCGCGGCACCATTGCAGCGCGGAAAGATCAGCCGAGCCATACATGATGCCGCGGAAGCGATCAGCGCCGATCGCTTCCTCCACGCTTTTCTGGATATTCACCAGAAAGTGGCGCGGTAGATAGATCATCGGCAGCCCATCGGTGCGCCAGATCCCAGTTTCGGGATCAACCTCGATCGGTACTGCCGGCCCGGCCATCGGCTTCAGCCCTTCTGCGCGGCTTGGAAGGTTTCGAAGAAGGCGGTCGGCTTGACGATGCGATTCTGCATCTGCACCAGCGCACCCGTTTCGGCGACCTTCTTCAGATAGGCCGCCCAGGCCGGATCAGCCGCCATGGCGGCACGGCGGCGTTCACGATCTGCCTGATCATCATAGGCCCACATATGGACAATGGTATTCAGCTCACCTTCGATGGTCGTGAACCAGCCATAGCAGCGGCCAAGGTGCTTTTTCTGAATGTCCCAGCCTTCCTTTTCATAAAGCGCGACAAAGTCAGCGACCTTATTCGGCAAGCAGGTGTAGATGCGAAGGTCAATGATCATGGCGGAGGCTCCTTCAAGGGTAAGGGCGCCAGCTTAAGCGCACCCGGCCCAGGGGCGCTACTGCCCATGTCTTGCCCCCGGCGCCGGTTCTTGCGACCGTGCCCCCCATGGAACAGCATGCGATCACTACCGTTGCGGCGCTCGAAGCCCTGTATGATCAGGTGCTGGAAACCGCCGCGAATAAATCCACCGATAGGCTGGATGCGCCGACGCGCGCCTTCATTGCCGCCTGCCCCTTTGTGCTGCTGGGCACGCAGGGTTCGCGGGGCAACCACATCACGCCCCGCGGCGATGCGCCCGGCTTTGTCCAGGCGCTGGATGACCACCACGTCATGCTGCCTGATCGCAAGGGCAATAACCGGCTTGATGGGCTGCGCGATATTCTGGAAGACAACCAGGTATCGCTGCTGTTCCTCATCCCCGGCGTGAATGAAACGCTTCGCCTACATGGCTCCGCCACGATTTCAACCGATCCGGCATTACGCGCGCGGTCGGTGGCGCAGGGTAAGGAACCGGCCACGGTGCTGATCATCAAAATCCGCGAAATTTTCGTCCAATGCCCGAAATCACTGATGCGATCAGCCTTATGGGGCGGGCAGGCGCGCCCGGCCGAGGCGCCAAGCCTGGGGCAGTTGATCTCCGCCCATAAGAAGGGCGCGGTTGATGCGGCGGCCTATGACCTGGCGGCGCCAGCGCGGATGAAGGCAAATCTTTACTGATAGCGAGCGCAAGAGCGTGTTGCGTCCACATTGGTTCACGCAACCCGCTCTACATTGTTGTTTTTCGAGCATCTTCACACGTTCAGATGATTCCATCTGAACGTGATCTGCTCTAGGCCGTTACCGATCCGTCAGCCGTAATTCAATGCGCCGATTGCGCGCCAGCGCCTGGGTTGAATCGCCCGGATCAATCGGCTGCGCATCGCCAAAACTGGTGGCCGCCACGCGATTGGCGGGTAGGCCTTCCGCGATCAGGATTTGCGCGACCGCAATGGCGCGCGCTGCGGCCAATTCCCAATTACTAGCAAATCGCACGCTGCGAATGGGTGTGCGATCCGCATGGCCATCTACGCGCATCACCCAGGCAACATCAGCGGGGATCAGCGGCGTCACTTCCGAAAGCACCGCCGCCAAATCGCGCAATTGCCTGAGCCCGGCTTCTGACAATTCCGCACTGCCGGGGGCGAAAAGCACCTCACCCTGGAAGACAAAGCGGTCCCCCACAATGCGCACTTCGGGCCTTTCGCCCAAAACATCGCGCAGCCTGCCAAAGAAATCACTGCGATAGCGCTGCAATTCCTCAACCC
Organism: Asaia bogorensis; assembly: GCA_945874515.1. Classification (GTDB taxonomy): domain Bacteria; phylum Pseudomonadota; class Alphaproteobacteria; order Acetobacterales; family Acetobacteraceae; genus Neoroseomonas; species Neoroseomonas bogorensis_B. The sequence goes on along the minus strand of CAMCHA010000236.1, from coordinate 2,218 downwards.
GTGCCGCGAGTGCCGCATTCAGGCGCTGCCCAAGCAACGCGATTTGCGCATTACGATCCCGCCCTTCCGCCTCCGCCAGATCAAGCGCGCGAGACAGCCTGGCCAATTCCGCGCGCAACGCTTCCGTCTGGCGCGTCAGCAGTGCCACTTGCGCGGCGGCACTTTCTGCCAAGCGCGCGCGTTCGCCTGATTCCGCTTCTGCGCGCTCTCGCCCGCGCTGTTCCTGCGCGGCGCGGCGTTCCAATTCATCGCGCAGCGCCGTCAGTGCCCTGATCTGTTCAGAAAGCCGCGCCATTTCCGAAAGCCGCTGCGTGACGGTTTCACGCTCGACCAGTACTTGCCGATCCAAAGTCTGTGCTTCGCGCCTTAGTGCTTCCAGCGCAGCTTGCGCGGCAGCCAATTCTGTCTGGCTGCCGCGCAAATCTCGTTGCAGCCGCGCGGCATCGCCGCCGGTGCGTTCGGCGCGTCCCAGCGCCTCGGCCAATTGCCGTTCCATCGCACCGGCGCGGTCCGCGGCACTGCGCGCTGCCAATTCCAAATCCGAAAGCCGCGCGCCCAACCTATCGCGTTCCCCGCGCAGCCCATCGCGTTCGCTGGTGAGCCTTTCGCGTTCTTCGCGGAGCAACGCCAGGGATTGCATGGCCGCGTCACGCGCTGCGGCGGTGCCGCGCAAATCATCGCCCAGCCGGCCAAGCTGCTGGCGTAATTGTTCCCCTTGTGCGGCTTCCAGCGAAAGCAATTCCGCCAATTCAGCAACACGGAGATTGAGCTGATCCATCGCCTTTTCGCGTGAACTGAGCGCCACCGAAAGAAAGCCCTGCGCCAGCACAAACACCAGCAGCACGAAGATGATGACCATCAGCAGGGTGGAAAGCGCATCCACATAGCCTGGCCACACATCCAGATTGCCGCCGCGCCCGCGCCGCCTTTCGGAAGACCCCGCCATATTCGCTTAGTGCTCTCTATACTTCACCGCGGCTGTTCCTCCGCGATGGCGGCGATGGTGCGGGTCAGGATCTTGATCTCGTTACGGATGTCATTGGTGGATTGCGCACGGCCCTGCCCCGCTTCTTCAACCAGACGCGCCATATAGATTTCCAGATTGCGCAAATGCCCGCGCATTGCTTCTGTCTCGGTCCGATCCGCCTGGCTTTCCGCGAGCCGCGTCATGGCCGGCGCCAACCCATCCTGCGCATCGGCAATGCGGCGCATCAGCGTGTTATTGGCGCGCATCTGTTCGGTCAGCACGGTCATGCGTTCGGTCAGCGTCATCAGCGCCTGGGATGTGGCAGCACGCCCATCCTCGCCACGCGCGATGGTGGATTGCAGGGTTTCAAGATTCTCCGCAGTCTGCTCAAGCAATGCCTGGACATAGGCGGGCACGCTGCCCTCCCCATCTTGGCCCAGAATGCCGGAAGAAAGTCGCGTCAGCCCAGCCAGCCATTCTTCCAGATCATTGAAAAAACGGTTCTGTGCCTGCCCCGCTGTCAGGTCCAAAAATCCCACCACCAACGCGCCGGCCAAGCCCAGCATGGAAGCGGAAAACGCCGTGCCCATACCTTGCAAGGGCTTGGCGAGCCCGGTTTTTAATTGGTCAAACAAGACATTCAAATCACCCGAACCGACCGACATATTGCCGATCACATCAGCAATGGACGCAATGGTCAGCAACAGCCCCCAGAAAGTACCAAGCAACCCCAGGAAAATCAGCAGGCCCGTCACGTAGCGCGAAAGCTCTCGCCGTTCATCCAGCCGCGATTGCAGCCCATCCAGCACGCTCCGCATCGCGGAGGCTGAGAGCGAAACCCGGTCATTCCGCCGCCCTGACAGCATGGAAACCATCGGCGCCAGCAAGCGCGGCTGACGGGCGGAAAGCCCATCCTTCGGCGCGCGGAAGCCTTCCACCCAGGCCACTTCGCGCCTGAGCGAGAGCACTTGGTCGAAGCACATGGCAATGCCAAACAGCAGCACGGCCAGGATCACGCCATTCAGCAGCGGATTGGCCTGAAAGGCATGGATCAAATCCGGCGCCAGCATGGCGGCAATGCCACCAACCGCCACCAGGAAAATCACCATACGCCAGAGATAGATCGTTGGCTGGGTCATGATCGCCGTGCCTCCGCATTCGGGCTTGCCACGCCGGGGGGCAGGATGTCCACCGCATCTTGCGGGGCGGACAGCCGCCCAAGCGGGCGCAGGTCAATCCGTGTCGGCGTCA
>CAMCHA010000235.1 GCA_945874515.1 Asaia bogorensis | reverse complement strand
TTATCCTGCACCACTGCCCCGCCACAAAGCCCGGTGCGCCCGCCGGCGGGCACAATGGCAAGCCCGGCGGCGGCGCAGGCGCGGACGGAGGCTGAAACCTCCTCAACCGAGCCCGGGCGCAGCACGGCGCGCGGCGTGCCGCGATAGGTCCCGCGCCAATCCACCGCGTAAGGGGCGATATCGGCATCCTCAATGAGGCAATTCTTCGGCCCCACAATGGGGGCGAGCAATTCGGCTGCGTTCATGGGGGAATACTTCCCCTGTTATGCCCCGGGGTCAAACGGGCTTTTGTCTGGTCGCATTTTCCGAGTCGCCAAGCGATTCCGCTTGGCTTGAAAATGCTCCGCTTGACTGCCTGCCCCCCGCGCTTCAAGCACGGGGGAGAAGCTGGAAAGGGGTAGAACATGGCGCGTTTTCTGAAGCGGGGCCGGGATGCGGATGCGGTGGCGGAAGATGACGCCAAGGTGCGCGCAACGGTTGAAGGCATTCTGGCCGATATCAAGGCGCGTGGTGATGCCGCGGTGCGCGAACTCTCCATCCGCTTCGACACATGGGACCGACAGAATTTCCGCCTGAGCGAAGGCGAAATCCAGGCCTGCCTGGATCAACTCACGCCGCGCGATCTGGATGATATCCGCTTTGCGCAGACCCAGGTGCGCAATTTCGCCGAACATCAAAAAGCGGCCTTGCGCGATATTGAAGTGGAAACCCTACCTGGCGTGGTGTTGGGCCATCGCAATATCCCGGTCAATTCCGTCGGCTGCTATGTGCCTGGCGGCAAATACCCGCTGCTGGCATCGGCTCATATGTCGGTAGTCACGGCCAAGGTCGCGGGCTGCAAGCGCATCATCACCTGCGCGCCCCCTTTTGAAGGCCGGCCCGCGCCCGCAATTGTGGCGGCGCAGCATTTGGCCGGCGCGGATGAGATCTATTGCCTGGGCGGCATTCAGGCGGTGGGCGCCATGGCGTTGGGTACGGAGAGCATTTCGCCCGTGGATATGCTGGTCGGGCCCGGCAATGCCTTTGTCGCAGAAGCCAAGCGCCAGCTTTATGGCCGCGTCGGCATTGATCTTTTCGCGGGCCCCACGGAAACCCTGATCATCGCTGATGAAACCGTGGATGGTGAGATCTGCGCGACCGATCTTTTGGGCCAAGCCGAACACGGGCCGAATTCGCCGGCGGTTCTGCTCACCACTTCGGAGAAACTGGCGCGCGAGACAATGGCCGAGGTTGAACGCCTGCTCACCATTCTTCCCACCGCCGCCATCGCTCGCAAAGCCTGGGAAGATTATGGCGAGGTCATCATCTGTGACAGCGAAGATGAAATCGTAGCTGAGGCTGATCGCATCGCATCCGAACATGTGCAGGTGATGACGCGCGATCCGGATTACTTCCTGCAACACATGACGAATTACGGCGCGTTGTTCCTGGGACCGCGCACCAATGTTTCCTATGGCGATAAGGTGATCGGCACCAATCACACTTTACCCACCAAGAAATCGGCGCGCTATACGGGCGGGCTATGGGTTGGCAAATTCATGAAGACCTGCACCTATCAGCGTGTGCTGACCGATGAGGCTTCGGCGATGATCGGCGAATACTGCTCTCGCCTGTGCATGCTGGAAGGTTTCGCGGGCCATGCGGAACAGGCGAATATTCGCCTTAGGCGCTATGGCGGGCGGAATATTCCTTACGCGACTGCGGCGGATTGAAATCGGGCGGCGCTCAACGTGAGTGAAGCGCCGCCGCTTCGTATCGCGCTATTCACGCTGGAAAGCCTAGCAAGCAGCGCTGCCGTGCGGGCCTTTGCCGAAGCCCATGCGGCGGAGCTTGTGCTGATTGGGCGATCAAAACCCTATCGCGCTGCGGCGGGTGGCGCTTTTGGGCAATTCTGGCGGCATCTCTGCCGCTCCGGCCCGCGCTTCCTGCCTTATCTTTTCGTCAATTTCGCACTGCCTTCCCTGGTTGCGCGTTTGCGCCGGCAGAATAGCCTTGCGGATTTCGCGCGGGCGCATGGCATTACGCTGCTTGAGGTTGCGGATGTGAATGGCGCTGCCTGCCACGCGGCGTTGCAGGCAGCGCGGCCTGATGTTGTTCTATCCTTTCATTTCGATCAGATTTTCACGCTGGAAACGCTCGCTTTGGCGCCGCTTGGTGGGGTGAATATCCATCCCTCGCTGCTGCCACGCCATCGCGGCCCGATCCCTGCCTTTTGGGCCTTGCAGGAAGGGCCGGGGGCGACCGGCATCAGCATCCACCGGATTGCCGCGCGCATTGATGCCGGCGACGTACTGGCACAGCGCGCCCATGCGTTGCCGCCGGGCGTTTCCGCTTCCAGCGCCGCGCGGTTATTGCATGAAGCGGCCGTACCCATGATTGGCGATGTGTTGCGCGCGCTGGCGGAGGGCAAGGCAGAAGGCACGGCAGCACCCCCACTACCCTATTGCGGCTTTCCGAATGCGGCTGACATTCGCGCCGCGCGGCGGCAGGGTGTGCGGCTGGTGCGCTGGGCGGATTGGCGCGCGGCACTTGGCTTGTGATAGCAACGCAAAAGTTTTCAGGAATGGCCACCATGGATTTACCCCGCACCCCAAGCTTTCGCCTTGATGGCCGCCGTGCATTGGTAACGGGCGCCGGCCGCGGCATTGGCCTCGCCGCCGCAGCCGCGCTTGCCGATCACGGCGCGCATGTCACCCTGCTGGCCCGCAGCGCCGGAGAAATTGAAGCCGCTGCCGCCGCCATTCGCGCCAAGGGCGGCGCGGCAGAAGCGCTGGCCTTGGATGTGCTCGACTTGGCAGCAACGGAAGCCGCGATCCTGCAAGCCGAACCCTTCGATATTCTGGTGAATAATGCCGGCACCAATCGCCCAAAGCCCTTCACCGATGTGACTTTGGATGATTTCGATGTGGTCATGGGGCTCAATGTCCGCGCCGCGTTTTTCATGGCGCAGCAGGTGGTGAAGCGCCTGCTGGCGGCCAAGCGCCCTGGCTCCATTATCAATGTCTCATCGCAAATGGGGCATGTCGGTGCGCCCAATCGGACGATCTATTGCGCTTCCAAATGGGCGATTGAGGGGCTCACCAAAGCCATGGCGGTGGAATTGGCGCCGCATGGCATTCGCGTGAATACGCTCTGCCCCACCTTCATCGAAACGCCGCTGACCAAACCCTTCCTGGCCGCGCCTGGCTTTCGGGAGCAGGTGGAAGCCAAGATCAAACTTGGCCGCGTGGGTCAGGTTGAGGATCTGATGGGCGCCATTCTATTGCTGGCCAGCGATGCCGGCGCGCTGATGACGGGTTCTGCCCTGCTGGTGGATGGCGGCTGGACGGCGGATTAGCGACTATCAATTCAACCTAGGTGTTCAAACCGCCTGGCGTTCCAGCGGCAGGCGCGAAAGCTGGCGGAAGACGGAAAAGGCAGCTGCAGAGCTGGCTTCCTGCATGGCACCTTCGCGCACCTCGGCCCTGTTCCACATCCAGCTTTGCGGCGGGTCATCGCGCATCGACCAATCAGGGAACATCCGCTCCAGCGTATCGCCCACGTAAAGCAGGGTCACTTCCACATGGCGGTCATCGGCCTGGATGCGCGCGAAAGTGTTGTTCACTACCGTGCGAGGGCCTTCTAGCATTTGCATGTACATATCAGCCCGACAGATCAAGGCGCCAGTGATGCCGTCTCGCGTATTCAGCCAGCGCGCCGAGGTAAGAATGTCATCCAGCATTGGTCCACTGAAACCGAAGGGGCGAGAGGTATAAATAAACTGACTAAGAATGATCGGCACCTGTTCTCTATCTCCCACCGCTCTTTTGCAGGTATCGTTTACTATCACAGGCCAAGCAACAGCCCAAAGGGGAAAAATTCGTCATGGATGAGGAAAATTTCCACAGGCTGCTGCATCGCCCCGGGACTTTGGTGGATATCGGCGCGCATGATGGGCTGCTGACCATCCCGCTCGCTCGGCTGCCCGGCAGCCGCGTGCTGGCCTTTGAACCGCTGCCGACTGCCTTTGCCCGGCTGAAGGCCGCGCTGCGAGCGGCCTTTGGCGAGGAACCCGCCCATGTGGCCTGCCACAATCTGGCGCTTGGCGATCATGAGGGCGGCATCACCCTTGCCATGCCCGTGCTGGACGGTGTGGCACAGGAACAATGGGCCAGCACCGCCAAGGATTACGCGGCGCATGTCTCGGCCAGGGTTGCGGTGGAACGCTTCACCGTGCCGATGCGCCGGTTGGATGATTTCGCCCTTGCCAATGTAACCGCCATCAAGCTGGACGCCGAGGGCGCCGAATATGAAATCCTGCGCGGGGCACGCGAAACCTTGCTCCGCTGCCGCCCCGTGCTGACGCTGGAAGTGGAAGAACGCCACCGCCAAGGCAGCACCTATGCTGTGCCGGCCTTCCTTGATGCGCTTGGCTATGATGTGTTTTTTGAATTGCGCGGCGCCTGGCACCCCATGGCCGATCTGGACCGCGCGACAATGCAGCGCGCATCACCCGATCCGTCCGTGTTTGAAGCCTCGGACCCTTATGTTTTCGTGTTTTACGCCCTGCCGCGTGAAGACAGCGCCGCGATGCTCGAAACCCTGCGCCGCGCCGGATAGGCTGGCTATAGCCACATCACATCTGCAATCTCTCGCGCGCCGGAAACCAACATCGCCAACCGATCAAAGCCGAGCGCGATGCCGCTGGTGGCCGGCATGCCGTGTTCCAGAGCGGCCAGGAAATCCTCATCAACCTCCCAGCCACGCTCACCGCTGATGCGGCGGCGCTCAGTGGTATCGGCGATGAAGCGCGCGCGCTGTTCGCCAGCGTCGGTCAGCTCATCAAAGGCATTGGCCAATTCCAAGCCGGCCACGAAAAGTTCAAAGCGGCGTGCGGCGCGTGGGTCCGCCGGGTC
>CAMCHA010000234.1 GCA_945874515.1 Asaia bogorensis | reverse complement strand
AGCCGCGCGAGCAAAGGCGTCATTTCCGACTCAGCCAGCGGAAAAAGATCAAGCCGCCTACAGCGGCTCCGGATGGTCGGCAAAAGCCGTGTGGGGGCGGAGGAAACCAGCAGCAAAATGGCGCGCGCCGGCGGTTCTTCTAGCACTTTCAGGATGGCGTTCTGCGCTTGCAGGTTCATCGTCTCCGCGCCATCCACCACCACAACGCGCCAGCCGCCCTCGGCGGCGGTCAGGGTCATGAAACCGGGAATAAGCCGCGCGGCATCCACATTAATGTCATTGCGCTTGCGCTCACCGCGCAGCGTATCGGCGTCAATCGTGAGCAAATCAGCATGGCTATCGGCTGCAACCCGACGAAACACCGGATGCGACGCATCAAGAAATAATGGCGGCTTGCCCTTGGGCGCTTCAGGCATGCCGGCCAACAGCCAGCGCGCAAAGCGCCACGCAAGGGTCACTTTCCCAATGCCGGCGGGGCCGGCAATCAGCCACGCGTGATGCAGCCGGCCTGAAATTGCGGCTTCCGCCAGCGCGGCGGCAGGAATTTCATGGCCGAACAGTTCTGGATTGGCGCGCGGTTCCGGCAGGCTCACAGCTTGGCGCCCAGCCTTTGGCGGAGGGTTTCAGCGATGACGGCATAGACCGCTTCCGCATCCCGCGCCGCATCCAGCACCACGCAGCGCGCCGGCGCGCGCCGCGCGACATCGTGAAAGCCCGCGCGAATGCGGGCATGGAAATCAGCGCCGAGCTTTTCATAGCGATCCGCGGCACTCCGCCCCGCCGCACGCGCCAGCCCCGCTTCCACCGGCAAATCCAGGATCAGCGTAAGGTCGGGCTGCAAGCCTTCCAGCGTCAGATCACAAAGCCGCGCCCAGGTTTCATAAGCGAGCCCCTGCCCTGCCCCCTGATAGGCCAGCGTGGAATCCGCAAAGCGATCACAAATCACCCAGGCGCCTGCTTCCAGCATGGGGCGGATGGACCGCACCACATGTTCCCGACGCGCGGCGAAATGCAGCATGGCTTCCGTCAGACTATCCCAGGAGCCGGGCGAGAGCAGCAATTCGCGAATGCGCTCTGCCCCCGGCGCGCCGCCTGGCTCACGCGTGCGCAGAACAGGCACGCCGGCCGCCGCTAGCGCTGCCGCAAGCCGCCGCGCCTGGGTGGATTTCCCCGCGCCCTCGCCGCCTTCAAGCGTGATGAAAAGCCCGCGCGCCATCAGCACTTCAGGCGCCGGAGACCCAGCGCCCGATCACCGCCGGAATGCGCGGCAGCAGGCCAAGTTTTTCGACATCCGCCCCGGCCACCAGGGGCACAGAAAGCGTCGGCACCCCCTGCCCTGCCACCTGCAATTCGCCAATGGTCTGCCCGCGCATGACGGGTGCGGTCAGCGGCGCCTGATAGCGCACGCGCACTTCCAGCCTATCCCGCCAACGCCGTGGCAGGGTTAGCGTGATATCGCGCCCACCCACCATCGGCACGGTGCGGCGTTCGCCAAGATAAACCGGCACGTCCTGCACCGTATCCTGTGCGCGGAACAGCGTGACGGCTTCAAATTCGCGGAAGGCCCATTCCATCAGGCGTTCGCTTTCCTCAGCCCGCGCGCGCATGCTGACAAGGCCATTGACCACCAGAATGACACGTCGCCCATCACGGATGGCGCTGCCGGTCAGGCCGTAGCCCGCTTCTTCCGTATGGCCAGTCTTCAGCCCATCCGCGCCGGGCACCCGCGCCAGCAGCGGGTTGCGATTATCCTGGCTGATATTGCTGAAACGGAAGCTACGTTCATTGTAGAAGCGATAATAATCCGGGAAATCCGTGATCAACCGCCGCGCCAGGATGGAAAGATCACGCGCTGTCATGCGGTGTTCCGGATCGGGCCAGCCGGTGCTGTTGCGGAAATTGCTGTTGGTCAGGCCAATGCGCCGGCCGGTTTCATTTAGCAGTTCGGCAAATTGCTGTTCGCTGCCGGAAATCGCCTCGGCCAGCACAATGCAGGCGTCATTGCCTGATTGCACGATCACGCCGCGGATCAGGTCCTCGACCCGCACCTGCTGGCCGAGATCCACGAACATCTTGGACCCGCCCATGCGCCAGGCGCGCTCACTCACGGGCAGCATTTGATCCATTTGCAGCCGGCCCTGCTTCAAGCGATCAAACACAACATACATGGTCATGAGCTTGGACATGCTGGAAGGCGGCATGCGGTCATCGGCGTTCTTGTCAAGCAGCGTAGCGCCGGTTTCGAAATCCACAATAAGCGCTTGGCGCGCCAGCACATCCACATTGCCAACCGGAGTCGCGACGGGCGTGCCTTCTGGGCGTGGTGCAGGGCGGCGCCCTGGCTGCGCGGGTGGCTGCGCTGGGCGCTGCTGCGCAAAGGCCTGCTCAGCCAAAAGGCTAAGCGGCAAGGCCCCCAATACGCCACCAATCAATTCCCGACGCGATGCCATGCCCCGATCCTTCATCCCTGCCCGCCTTGGCGCTACCTGATGGCGATGGCGTTATTCCACAATGATCCTTGCCCCGGATACGCCAGAGGCCAGAGTCCGCTCAAGCGCCAAATCCGCCCCAGGCACATCTGCGAAGGGGCCGAGCGCGACGCGAAACACCGCACTGCGCCCACTTCCCAACTGGTTGATCCGGGCGCCTGGCAGGCGCGCCGCCACATTTTCCGCCGTATCGCGCCGGAAGAATTGCCCGGCATCCACGAATAACAGGCCTGGGCGCGGTGTGCCCTGCGTGACCGCTTCTGGCAGGGCGGCGATAGCTGCGCGGGCGGGTACCGCGACTTCCTGCACCGCGGCGGCCGTGGGCAAAGGCTGCACTTCCCGCCGCGGCGCTTCGCGCGTGCCGGGCAAGGGCGCTAAATCCTCACGCATCACGGCTGCGCGCGGGGCGGCGGCAATGGCGATGGGGGGCGGCGCCTGGCCTGGCAAGCCTTCCGCAGCCGCGCGGCTTTTCTCCCCATCCACCACCAGCGCGATTTGCGTCGCACCTCCTGGGGTCATGCCGAGCAATGCCCCGGCGCGCGGTGATACGCCCAGGATGCGCCCAGGCTTTTCCGGGCCACGATCATTCACGCGCAGGAGCATCGAACGGCCATTTTCCAGATTGGTGACGCGAATGATGGCCGGCAACTGGAGGCTACGATGCGCGGCAATCATGCCCTGGGCGGTTAGCGCTTCGCCATTCGCGGTCAGGCTGCCGGAAATCGGTGCGGGCGATACCTCGGCAAGGCCGGTTTCGGAGAGCGCGTAATCCTCCTTCGGATAGGACCAGATGCCGCCCATGCGATAGGGATCGCCCACCACAAAACGCGGCGTGGGTTGCGCGCAGCCCGCAATCGCCAGAAGCGCGGTAGCCAGAAAGCCCCAGCGCGTCACGCCACGCGATCGGACAATAGCCCGACAGAAAGCCCGTAATTCACCGGCGAATTGTAGCGGCGGATGACGCGCAGATTATGGTGGCCAAGGAAGATCTGCCCGCCATTGCCGCGTGAGGGCAGCACGATCTGCGTTTCGATATCCGAAGACGGCAGCGGGCTGCCATCGGGATTGCGGAAGCCCATGCGGGCAAAATCGCGCAAGGGGCGCTTGCCTTCCGTATCCGCACCGCTGGCCGTAAACCCTGCTGGTGGACGCACTTCCCGCCCCCAGGCCTCACCATTGCGCCAGCCATTTCGTTGGAAATAATGCGCGATGGAAGCCAGCGCATCGGCGCGGTTGTCCCAGATATCGCGCTTGCCATCACCATCGAAATCCACCGCAAGCCGTTCAAAATTGCTCGGCATGAATTGCGGCTGGCCCATCGCCCCCGCCCAGGAACCCTTCATGCGATCAGCGCTGGTGTGGCGATCATTCAAAATGCGCAAAGCGGAGATCAATTCATTGCGGAAATAGGCCGCCCGGCGCCCTTCCCAGGCGAGTGTCGCCAAAGCTTCCACCACGCCAAAGCCGCCGGTGTTGCTGCCGTAATTCGTCTCCACGCCCCAAATGGCAATGATCACTGAGGGCGCCACATGGTAGCGCGCTTCAATCCGCCGCAGGAGATCCGTGTTTTCCGCCATCAGGCGCCGGCCATTTTGGATGCGCGTGGGCGTCAGCATGATGCGGTCCCGGTATTCTTCCCATTGCATGCCGCCTTCTGCCTGGCGGCGATCCAATTCGATCACGCGCTGATTTGGCTTCAGGCCGGCAAATGACTGGTTCAGCGTCGCATCCGAAACCCCGGCACGGCGCGCATCGACGCGCACCCCATCCAGGAAGCGTTCAAAGGACTGGCCAGAGACCGGCACATAGGTCGGCTGGGCAATGGGCGCAGGGATTTGGTTGGCGGAATTCGCCTCTGGGCTGCAGGCCGCGAGCAGGGTCGCGACTCCGCCAAGCAAGAACCTTCTTTCGATCATGGGCACATGAGGTGCCATGCCGCGCAGGCCATGGCAAACCCTTTTCATGCCGGTATTGGCCAGCGCGGAACTGGTGCTAAAGTGATGCCAGATTTGAGGAGAAACGCCATGGTCGCCATCACCCAAGAACTCGCCGCCTTTGTTGCTGGGCTTCGTTATGAAAGCCTGCCAGCAAATGTGCAGGAACGCACACGCTTCCTGATCCTGGACCTGGTCGGCAATATGCTGCGTGGCCGGCATGAGGCGGAAAGCACGCCCCCCCTTCTGGCCGCTGCCCGGGCGCTGGGCCTGACCGGCGGTTCCGCCGCCGTATTTGGGGATTCGCAGCGCTATACGCCGGCGGGTGCCGCGCTGATCAATGGCGCCATGGCGCATTCGCTGGATTTCGATGACACGCATGCGGCGGGCACGCTGCATCCCGGCGCGCCGGTGATCCCGGCCGCACTCGCTGCCGCTGAAATGACGGGCGCCGACGGCAAGACCGTGATGGCGGCGAT
>CAMCHA010000233.1 GCA_945874515.1 Asaia bogorensis | reverse complement strand
GGTGTCACGCATCTTTGTGCCGCGCCGGTGGTGCTGACCATGCTGATCCATGCGCCAGAAGATCAGCGGCGCAGCTTCGCGCATCGTGTGGGGATTGCCACGGGCGGCGCGGCGCCGCCTTCACCGGTGATCGCGGCGATGGAGAATCTCGGCTTCGATGTCACGCATCTTTATGGCCTGACGGAGTGCTATGGCCCATCATTGCTTTGCGCCTGGCAGCCGGGCTTGCATGACCTGCCTTTGGCTGAAAAAGCCGCCTTCATGGCGCGGCAAGGTGTGGCTTTGCCGACGCTGGAAGAAGCGACGGTGATCAATACTGAAACGGGCGCGGCTGTGCCCGCCGATGGCGCGACAATTGGTGAGATTGCCATTCGCGGCAATACGGTGATGAAGGGTTATTTGCGAAACCCAAAGGCCAATGCAGCGGTTTTTGTGGATGGCTGGTTCCGCACCGGTGATTTGGGTGTGCTCCACCCGGATGGCTATATCGAAGTCAAGGACCGCGCCAAGGATATTGTGATCTCGGGCGGTGAGAATATCAGCAGCCTGGAAGTCGAAGAAACGCTCTATCGCCATCCGGATGTGATGGAAGCGGCGGTGGTGGCGCATCCGGATGAAAAATGGGGCGAAGTGCCGCATGCCTTTATTACGCTAAAGCCAGGTACTGCCGAAAGCCGCGATTCCATTATCGCTTTTTGCCGCGCAAATCTGGCGGGATTTAAAATGCCGCGCCATATCAGTTTTGGCCCACTACCGAAAACCGCGACGGGTAAAATACAGAAATTCGAATTGCGCGCCCGGGTGCGCGGGGGCTGAGGCATCATGACAGAACCCCCAAAGCCCGGCGCGCTTACTGGCTTGCGCGTGATTGACCTGACCCGCGTTGTGGCCGGCCCGCTTTGCGCACAAATGCTGGGCGATTTAGGGGCGGAAATCGTGAAGCTGGAGCGCCAAGGCAATGGCGATGATCTGCGCGCGCTCGGACCGCCCTTCGTGGCGGGGAGCGATGACAGCACCTATTTCACCTCGCTCAATCGCAATAAGCGCTCACTCAGTCTGGATTTCACGCAAGCGGAAGGGACGGCTATCCTGAAGCGCATTGTGGCGAAGGCGGATGTGCTGATCGAAAATTTCCGCGCCGGCACGCTGGCGCGTTATGGCCTGGGTTATGAGGATTTGCGCGCCATCAATCCGGGCTTGGTCTATTGTTCAGTAACGGGTTTCGGACAGGATGGACCTTACGCGCATCGCTCCGGCTATGATTTCGTGGCGCAAGCCATGGCCGGGTTGATGGAAGTGACCGGCGAGGCCGATGGCAAGCCAGGCGGCGGCCCGCAGCGTGTTGGCGTTCCGGTGGCGGATATGTTCACGGGCTTTGCCGCAACGGTTTCAATCCTGGCCGCGCTTAGGCATCGCGATCAGACCGGTGAGGGGCAATATTGCGAGGTCTCACTCTATGAGACGATGGTGTCATTGATGCAGGCGCCGATGACTTCCTGGTTGAATGCCGGCAAGTTGATGCAGCGCACCGGCAATGATGCGGTCGTGGCCGTGCCTTACGGCGTGTTCCAGGGATCGGATGCGAAATTCGTCATTGGCGTTTTGAATGATCGCGAATTTATCAGGCTGGCCGCAGCACTGGGCCATGCTGACTGGGCGGAGGATGAGCGTTTCCGCCGCGCCCGCGACCGTGCGGCCAATCGCGATTTGCTGCTTGGCATGATGCATGATGTCTTATGCACAAGGCCAAGGGCGGAATGGTTGGCGATTTTGGAGGATGCCAAGATCACCTCTGGCCCCATCAATACCGCCGCCGATGTGGAAGCCGATCCACATGCCAAGGCCCGCGGACTGATAGTGGAAATACCGCATCATGCGGGCGGGCGCGTGCGGGTGCCGGCATCACCCTTGCGGCTTGCTGCAACGCCGGTCGCCTATCGCTACGGCATCCCTGCACCTGGTGAGCATACGGATGCAGTGCTGCGTGAATTCGCCGAAATGACCGAAGAAGAAATTGCCGCGGCACGCGCCGCCGGCGTCTTGTAGGGGGGCTGCGCCATGGCTGGGCTTCGTTTTGATTTACGTGATGCGCCCGATGGCGCGGCAGAACTACGCGCGGAAGTGCGCGCATTTCTCGCGGAACACGCGCAAAATTTCACGCCGGAAATCCGCGCCCGATCCTGGATGGGGTTTGACCGTGATTTCACGCGCGCTGTCGGCGCCAAGGGTTGGATCGGCATGTGCTGGCCGCGCGATTTTGGCGGCGCAGAACGCAGCTTTCTGGAACGTAATATCGTGCTGGAAGAAATGCTCGCCGCCGGTGCGCCGGTGGGCGCGCATTGGATTGGGGATCGGCAATCCGGCCCGCTGATCCTCAGGCTCGGCACGAAAGACCAGAAACGCCATTTCCTGCCGCGGATTGCGAGCGGCGAATACGCGTTTTGCATCGGCTTGTCGGAACCTGATTCGGGGAGTGATCTGGCATCGCTCCGGACCAAGGCAGAAAAGGTGGATGGCGGCTGGAAGCTGAATGGCCGCAAGATTTGGACCACCTTTGGGCATCTTTGTGATTGGATGATTGCGCTGGTGCGCACCTCTCCTGCACCGGAAGGTGGCGCGCGGCATATCGGGCTTTCACAAGTGCTGGTGGATTTGCGCGCGCCAGGGGTAAATATTCGCCCGATCCGTGACCTAGTGGGCGAAAAGGGTTTTAATGAAATCACCTTCGATGATGTGATGCTGCCAGAAGATGCGCTAGTGGGGCAGGAAGGTGCAGGCTGGGCGCAGGCCACCAGCGAATTGGCCTTTGAACGCAGCGGGCCGGATCGGTATTTGTCTTCGCATCCTTTGTTGGAAGCAGCGATGACAACGCTGCAGCAGGATGGATCGGCAGCGCCTGCGCTTGGCCGCCAAGTCGCGCGGCTTTGGGCCTTGCGTAATATGTCAGTGGCGGTGGCTGGCATGTTGGAAGATGGGCAGGACCCGGTACGCCAAGCCGCGTTGGTCAAGGATTTGGGCAATGATTTCGAACAGGCTTTGCCCAATGTGGTGCGTGATCTGATCGCCACCGAAGACATGCCGGAAGATATGCGCCGCATGCATGCCTATCTGACGCAAATTGTGCCCACCTTCTCCTTGCGTGGCGGCACACGCGAAATCATGCGCGGCATTATTGCGCGCGAATTGGGGCTGCGCTGATATGGCAAGCGAAATCGCAACGGAACTCGCCGAACAGGCGGACCGCGCGCTGACTGATGCGGCGGATGTGGCGGTGCTGCGCAGCCTGGAAGCCGGCGCCTGGCCGGCTGCCACCTGGGATGCCATGGCTGCACTCGGTCTGAATGGCGCGCTGGTGGCGGAAGACGCGGGCGGTGTTGGCCTGGGCTTTGCTGATGTTGCCCCCTTACTTGAGGTGTTGGGGCGCCACGCCGCGCCGGTGCCGCTGGCAGAAAGCGTTTTTGGCAGCACCTTGCTGGCGGCAGCGGGCATTACACCGCCCGAAGGCGCGCTGAGTTTCGGCGCGCGCAATGGCGCCATTCCCTGGGGGCGGCATGCTGCCCATGTCGCGCTGCTGGATGGGGCGCGTATTGTGTTTTACCCGGCTGCGGCGCTCGCCTGGGAAGAAGGCGGCAATATCGGCCATGAGCCGCGGGATCGGGCGCGTATCATCGGCGCACCCATCGCGGAAGCGGTTTTGCCCAATAGCTGGGGCGCGGAAGCGGGCTTGCTGTGTACCGCACTCATGCGCTCGGCGCAGATTGCCGGCGCCATGCAGGCGGCGCTGGCGCTGGCGGTGGACCACGCCAATACGCGCAAGCAATTCGGTCGTCCAATTGGACGCTTTCAGGCCGTGCAGCAACAATTGGCGGTCTTTGCCGCCGAAACCTCCGCCGCTTCTGTGGCTGCCGCTGCCGCAGCACGCGCGGTAGATCGCCGTGGTTTAGCAGCAGCAGCTTTTGAGATCGGTTGCGCCAAGATCACAGTTGGCGAAGCTGCGACGCGTGGTGCTGCTATCGCGCATCAGGTCTTTGCCGCCATGGGCATTACGGAAGAACATCAACTGCACCACTTCACGCGCCGGCTTTGGTCCTGGCGTGAAGAAGGTGGCAGTGAAGCCTTTTGGGCCAAGCGTATCGGGCAGGAAGCGCAAACCCTGTCTGGCGCGCTTTGGCCCTTCATCACCGCACGCGAGGAGGAAATCACCCCATGACCCCATTTCTGAATATTGAACGTGATGGTGGCATCGTCACCCTCACGCTTAATCGTCCCGAGAAACGCAATGCGATTTCCACGCGCGCGGAATGCGAAGAAGTGGAAGCCGCCTGCCGCAGCTTGTCGCGTGATGATGGTGTGCGCTGCGTGATCGTGACCGGTGCCGGTTCTGCCTTTTGTGCGGGTGGTGACCTTAAGGGCATGCGTGACAAAACCGGTATTACTGGTGGTGGTACGGGGGCAGAAATCCGCGAATCCTATCGTCGTGGTATTCAGATGATTCCGCTGGCACTTTACGAATTGGATATCCCCACCATCGCGGCGGTGAATGGGCCGGCCATTGGTGCGGGGCTTGATTTGGCGTTGATGTGCGATATTCGTGTGGCTAGTGAGAAAGCGCTATTTGCCGAAAGCTTCGTCAAAGTTGGCATCGTGCCAGGTGATGGTGGGGCTTATTTGCTGCCGAAGGTGGTTGGCATGTCCAAGGCTTTGGAATTGTCCCTAACCGGTGAGACCATTGGCCCGGCTGAGGCTTTGGCCTGCGGCATGGTTGCGAAAGTGGTAGCGCCGGAAGCGCTTTTGGATGCGGCGCGCGCGATTGCAGCAAAAATCGCCGCCAACCCGCCGCAAGCGGTGCGGCTCACCAAGCGCCTGCTGCGTGAAAGCCAGCACACGCGGTTGTCTACGCTGCTGGAAATGTCG
>CAMCHA010000232.1 GCA_945874515.1 Asaia bogorensis | reverse complement strand
ACCACGGAACCCTTGGCCAAAGGTTCAGGCAACCCCGCTGCTTTGGCTGCGGCTTCGCTTTTCCAGGCGGCGATACGGCTACTTTCGGCGCGGTTCATCTGCCCCGCGCCAATGCCAACCGTGGCCAGGCCCTTGGCATAGACAATGGCGTTGGATTTCACATGCTTGCAGACGCGGAAGGCAAACAGCAGATCGGCCATCTCGGCGGCACTTGGCGCGCGCTTCGTCACGCATTTGAGCGTGGCTTCCGTCACACGCCCGGCATCGCGCGATTGCGCCAGAAAGCCGCCGGCCACGGAACGGAACATCATCCCCGGTGCGGCAGGATCAGGCAGGCCGCCGGTCAGCAGCAGCCTAAGGTTCTTCTTTTGGGCAAATACCGCGAGTGCCGCTTCATCCGCATCCGGCGCAATCACCACTTCGGTGAAAATCGCCGTGATGCGTTCCGCTGCCGCTGCATCTAGCCTGCGATTAGCCGCGACAATGCCGCCGAAAGCCGAAACCGGGTCACACAACAAGGCGCGGTCCCAAGCGCTGGATAAATCCGCCGCCAACGCGATACCGCAAGGGTTGGCATGCTTCACGATCACAATCGCTGGGTCGTCGAATTCCGCCAGCGCTTCAAAGGCAGCATCGGTATCGTTCAGGTTGTTGTAGGAAAGCTCCTTCCCCTGGATTTGCCGCGCAGTGGCAATGCCAGGGCGCCCGCTTCCATCCAGATAAAACGCCGCTGATTGATGCGGGTTTTCGCCGTAGCGTAACGTTTGGCGCAGTGAACCCGTGAAGCTCAAACGCTCAGGAAACACCTGCCCTTCCTGCCCTGCGAACCAGCCGGAAATCGCCGCATCATAAGCAGCCGTGCGCGCATAGGCTGCGGCGGCCAGGCGCCGGCGCGTGGCAAGGCGTGTGCCGCCGGCTTCCGCGATTTCTGCCTGCACTTCGGCAAAATGCGCGGGTTCCGTCAGTACCGCGACATGGGCGTGATTCTTGGCGGCGCTGCGGATCATCGCCGGGCCGCCGATATCTATGTTTTCGATGCAATCATCGAAAGCGGCACCCTTCGCGACCGTTGCCTCAAACGGGTAGAGATTGACGGCGACCAGATCAATCGGCGTAATCCCCTGCGCTTCCATTTGCGCCAGATGCTCCGCCAGATCGCGCCGACCCAGAATGCCGCCATGCACTTGCGGCACGAGCGTTTTCACGCGGCCATCCAGAATTTCCGGAAAGCCAGTATGATCTGAAACATCCTTCACAGGCACGCGCGCCTCGCGCAGCGCCTTGGCTGTGCCGCCGGTGGAGAGAATGTCCACCCCGCGCGCCGCCAGGAAACGGCCAAATTCAATCAGCCCGGTTTTGTCGGAAACGGAAATCAGGGCGCGGCGCGGCGCGATCACATCAGCCATGGTGGGAATCCGTACAAGCAATGCCTCGCGCCATACGCCCGGCAGGTGGGGGGAGCAACCCTGACCGGCCTAGTCAACGGGCGGGAAGGGGCTAGTCATGTCGCGGCGCCTTCAGCTTTGGGCGGCAGGCGGCGCAGCAGCCAAAGCATAATCGCCATTGCCGGCAGCGCGGCGAAGGTGGTCAGCACAAAAAACCACGGCCAGCCAAAGCCTTCCGCCAGCACGCCGGATGTCGCCCCCAAAGTGCGCAAGGGCACCGCCGCCAGCGATGACAGCAGCGCATATTGTGTTGCCGTGAAGCTTCGGCTGGTCAGCATGCCAAGGTAGGAAAGAAACGCTGCATCCGCGAGGCCATCGGTGAAATTCTCGATCCCCACCTGCGCGAACAACATGCGGATATCATGCCCCGCAAAGGCAAGCGCGACATACATAAGGTTGGAGAGCATTTGCGTGATCCCGGTCAGGATCAAGGCGCGCCCAGTGCCAAGCTTCGCCACCAGCCAACCGCCAGCAAGCGCGCCGGCAAGTGTCGCGACAAGGCCAAAGACAGAAGAAACACTAGCCACTTCCAGGCGTGTAAAACCAAGCTGACGGTAAAACGGCGCGGTCATGATGCCGGCCAAAGCCTCGCCCAGCTTGAACAGAGCGATGAAGGCCAGGATGGCGAACCAATAGCGCCGGCGCATGAAATCCGCGAAGGGATCAATCACCGCATAGCGTAGCCGCGCCGCCCAGCCTTGCGGCGCAGCACCCCCCTGGCGCGTGGGCTCGGCGGCAAAAAGCACAGCAATAACGCCAAGCCCGACCATCGCCGCGCAGCCGGCCAAGGCGAAGGCCCAGCCGGCGAATTCCACCATGGCTAAGGCACCCGCAGTGGCTGCCAGCAATGCGCCGCGATAGCCCCAAACATAGCAGGCCAGGCCATAGCCTTGATCGGCTTCGTCCAGGCTTTCGATGCGAAAGGCGTCAATCACAATATCCTGGCTGGCAGACAGGAAAGCGACCAGGACCGCCACCGCCACCGTCATGCTCACATCCAGCGCAGGGTTGGTCTGGCCGAGCGCGATAATGGCGCCGATCAGCGGAATTTGGATGGAAAGCAGCCAGCCGCGCCGGCGCCCAAGCGCGCGGAAGAGGGGCGGCGGACTATGGTCAATCAGCGGCGACCAGAGGAATTTCAGCGAATAGGAAAGCCCGATCAGCGCCGTGAAGCCGATGGCGGCGAGTGAAAGGTTGGATTCCGCCAGCCATTGCCTGAGCGTGAAGGCGGAAAGCGGCAGCGGCACGCCGGCCGCAAAACCAAGCGCCAGCATCACAAGGAAGCGCTTGTCGCGCCAGCGGGGAAGCGAATCGGCCATGGTCTGAAACTGACAGAAGCGGTGCTAGCCTGCCACTACCCATGACTTGCCCGCACGGCAAAGGCCAGCGCAATATCCCCCAGACGAATGCGGAGGGCAGCGGCATGAATATCATCGCCAAGGCGAAGGGCCTTTTGTTGGAACCAGGCAAAACCTGGGATTCGATAGCGGCGGAGCCCATGACGCTGGGCAGCGTTTTCACCGGCTATGTGCTGCCCTTGGCGGCGATTCCTTCCATTGGCAGCGCCATTGGCACTTTCCTCGGCGGGAACCTGCCCAATTTTCCCGAATTGCTGATCAGCTACGTCATTGCGGTGGTGAGTGTGCTGATCATGGGCAAGATCATGCCGCCCTTGGCCGCGCGCTTTGGTGCCGCGCCAGATGGCAATGCAGGGATGAAGCTGGCCGCCTTTGCACCCACCGGCGCCTGGGTGGGTGGATTGGCGTTGATTGTGCCTTCGATTGGCGAGCTGCTCGCGCTGGTGGGGGCACTTTACACGCTGTTCCTGTTTTATGATGGCGCGCAGCGGCTGTTTCCGGTGGAGCCGGTGAAGGCGCGAATGCTAGGCTTTGCGGCGGTATTGGCCTCGATCCTGTTGAATATGCTGATCGGTCTGGCGGTAGGCATCCTGTTCGCCTGATTGCCCGCCCTTCCCGCTGCGCCGGGCCAGCCCCATATCGGGCTGGAGAAGTCAGGGATTTGGGCCATGCTTGTGACAGTTTTTGGCGGCGGCGGCTTTATTGGCCGCCATATCGTGCAGCGCCTGGCAGCAGCCGGCCATAGCATCCGGATTGCGGGGCGCGATACGGAACGCGCCGCGCGGCTTTGCACCATGGGCGGTGTGGGGCAGATCACCCCGGTTGCGGCATCAATCACCGATGAGGCTTCATCAGCGCGGGCGGTGGCCGGGGCGGATATCGTCATCAACCTGGTCGGCATTCTGTTCGAAAGCCGGGCGGGGGATTTCCAACGCATCCAGGCAGAAGGGGCGGGGCGCGTTGCGCGGCTGGCCGCCGCTGCCGGGGCCAAGCATTTCCTGCATCTTTCCGCGATCGGCGCCGATGCCGGAAGCCAGAGCCTTTACGCACAGACCAAAGCGGCGGGGGAAGCGGCGGTGCTGGCCGCCTTCCCCAGTGCCATTATCCTGCGCCCTTCCGTGGTGTTCGGGCCGGATGATCAATTCTTCAATCGTTTCGCCGGGCTCGCCACCATGCTGCCCTTCATGCCGGTGGTGTCGGGCGAAACACGCTTTCAGCCGGTTTATGTGGGCGATGTGGCGGATGCGGCGATGGCGGCGCTCGCGGACCCGGCGGCTGCCGGCAAGGTATTCGAACTGGGTGGCCCGCGCGTGATGAGCATGCGCCAAGTGCTGCGCTATATCCTGGATGTCACGGGCCGGCGCCGGCCAATGATCGCCCTGCCGGAGGGCTTCGTGCGGCTGCAAGCCCGCCTTGGGGAATTGCTGCCCACCCCGCCGCTCACGCGCGATCAGCTGATCCTGCTGGGCAAGGATAATGTGGTTTCCCCCAATGCTTTGGGATTTCAGGCACTTGGCATTGAACCCAAGGCGGTGGAGGCGATTGTGCCGGCCTATCTGGCGCGGTTTCGCCAGGGTGGGCAGAAAGCTTCGAACGCCTAAAGACCGATTCGGTCATATTTCAGGGGCGTGACGGATCAAAGAAAGATAAACCTAACAATAGGAACATAAAATAGGTCATATGCAATGTCCTTTTTGTGCAAAAAAGACTCGCCTTAAGCATTAGCTTTGGTTATGGGACGGTTCTGGGCTCAACCGCGACCAAGGATCACCCCCGATGGCCGAGAAAATGCTGCAATTCGTCCGCCTGGCGCAGCACCAGCCGGATAAGCGGGAAGCGACCGACCGCCGCGCCGATTGGGCCGAGGTCTATCGCCCCTTCGTGGCGGAAGCGGCGACCGAACAGGCATCCCGCTGTTCCCAATGCGGCGTGCCCTTCTGCCAAGTGCATTGCCCGCTAAATAACAACATCCCGGATTGGCTGAAGCTGACCGCCGAAGGCCGGCTTGAAGAAGCCTATGAGGTCGCGTCCGCCACCAATAACTTCCCGGAGATTTGCGGCCGCGTCTGCCCTCAGGACCGGCTTTGCGAAGGCAATTGCGTCATCGAAAAGGGTTTTGATGCGGTCACGATTGGCGCTGTCGAAAAATACATCACCGATACGGCGTGGGAGAATGG
>CAMCHA010000231.1 GCA_945874515.1 Asaia bogorensis | reverse complement strand
AAGGCTTCCGATATCCCGTTCAAATCTTCCAGCAATTCCCCTTCGCAAAGGGCCGCCAAATCGGTCCTGAGCAGATTGGCAGGGTGCGGGCCGGCCAGAATAGCGGCGCTATCAACCCAGCAGGCACGTTGGTTGAGCCGCACCATCTCGGCATCGGTTTCAAGAATTTCATCCGCGAGCGACCCGAAGGCCAGCAATAGCTCCCGCAGGGATTGCCTAAGGCTGGCGCGGGCCTGATGGTCGGGTACTCGGTCCCAGAGCAGAGCGGCTATTTTGGCCCTTGGCACCCGCTGCCCGGCATGCAGGCAGAGATAGCCTAGAATGGCGCGGGCTTTGCGGCCCCGTGGCACCAAATCCTCGCCAAGGTAGCTAATGGCACGCAGCGCGCCGAGAAGATGGATGCGAACAGCCGCCTGGCGGGCACCGACATCCAGCGCCACAAGGTTGTTCTGATTGGCATTTTGTCGCGCCAATGCCCCACCCCCGAAATAAGTCCCTTAGGACGTCATGTCGGGAAGGTTATTACCTATGGTTGTATAGGGCAAGCACTATTTCACGCCCGGCAAGCGTTTTTTTAACGTCGCCATGATGTTCACTTCACGGCCCTTTCACGCCAAGCCGTCAATCTGCAAAAAACCACCGCAAACCAGCGGCTCCACCTCAACCTCTGGTGGTTTTTTGGTCGGGGCCTTAAACGCAGGAGACGATAAAATGAGTGAAATGAACATTCAACAGCTTCCCTCCATGAAGCGGGTCTCCCTGGGTGGGGCCGCGATTGCCGATGCAGGCGCCGTCCGCTTCGGCGGCCATGCCCCAGCCCTGCCTGCGGTGCGCATCTCCGCTGAAGCAGTCGCCGATGCCGGCAAGGTTCGCTTTGGCGGCCATGCTCCGGCCCTGCCTGCGGTACGCATCTCCGCTGATGCCGTTACCGATGCCGGCAAGGTTCGCTTTGGCGGCCATGCCCCCAGCCTGCCTGCGGTGCGCATCTCCGCTGATGCCGTCGCCGATGCCGGCAAGGTTCGCTTTGGCGGCCATGCCCCAAGCCTGCCGCAGGTGCGCATCTCCGCTGAAGCCGTCGCCGATGCCGGCAAGGTTCGCTTTGGCGGCCATGCCCCGAGCATGCCACCGGTGCGCCTCTCCGCCGGTGCAGCGACGGATGCCGGCAAGGTCCGCGTTGGCGGCTGCGCCCCAAGCATGCCGCGCTGAACCAAGCGCCACGCCTGATCAGGGCTTGGGCCTGGATAGCGGTTTGGGGGGATTTGGTGGAGACTTCGACTTTACCCAATTCCCCACCGCAAAACAGGGGCTGATGTGACTGAAAATCGTAAGGCCGAGGCACCTCTTGCCACCTTCTATCGCATGATACCCTCGGCGCGCCCGCCACAGCGCGCCGATCGGTCTGCTGCGGGCAGCATGCCAACCAGGGCCTTTCGGTTTTGCGAGGCGATGACAACAGCATCATCCTTCGGATGGTACATATTTCCGCCCATCGGCTTCAAGCTGATGTGGGATGGTTCGGATGTGATCTGGACCTATGATGGTGTGGAGGATTGGTACCCCCTCACCACCGCGCAATTTCCGAATTTTGCGCCGCATTTCGATGATGCCGCGCCGGAAGATATCAAGGGCTATTCGCCCCCCTTCCTCAGCACCTTCATCGAACCAGGCCTAGTGCAGATATGGAGCGGCCTTGCAATGCGCACCGCCCCGGGCTGGGCCGCGCTTATTCGCGCGCCGGCCAATTTTGTGCGCAACCGCGGCTATGAATGCTATGAAGGCATTGTCGAAACCAGCAACTGGTTCGGGCCGCTTTTCATCAATGTGCGCTTGACGCGTACGCATCACCCAATCGAATTCGATCCGAATTTCCCCTTTCTGCAAGTGCAACCCCTCCCGCAGGAGGCCTATGGCGCGGCGGCTGAGAATTTTTCGATCATTGAGGATTTATCGGGCTTTGGTGACGCCGAGTGGAATGATTTCCGCCACACCATTGTACGCCCAAACAAGGACCCGCATCGCAAGCTTGGCGATTACGCCGTGGGGATCCGTAAAACCCAGCGCGCGAAGGACCGTGATGAACCCGCCAAGGGATAAGCGCGCACTATGGGCTGATCATCATTTCGGTTTACCGCAATAAAACAAAGCCGCCGCATCAAATCCTCCGGTTAATCATCAGAAAAAACCCCTTCCCTGTCTTAAAAATTCGTAAAAAAAGTGTTGTTTTTTGCTTTGGCTTGCGTAAACTATGATTAACCTGATTAGAGGATCTCCCAATGCCGCGCGATGGTGATGATATTCTTGGAGAACAACTCATTACGCCGACGCTTGAATTAGCCGTCTTGGGGCTGTGGGCGGCGGCGATGAATCTGGAACGCAGTTTCAGCCGGCGGGAAATAGAAGCCTTGCCCGAATTGTCACGCGCCATTGCGGCCGCGCATCTGCTACCCACCGCGATCGGTTGGGGTGATGTTGTTCCGGAGAAAGTTGCGAAAGCTCAGTTTGTATCATCGTAGATTTTATCTGATTGAATGGGCAATGAATATTCCCAGTTCAACTCCTCAGATTCAATAAAGACTCTTCAAAACTCACTGGTTTCTGACTGCCGCGCCAGGCTCTGCACTAGCGTCGTGATTGTTCGCCTGATCTCAGGATCCGTGATCTGGGAAAAAGCCCGCCCAATAGTGTAGGCATCGCGCGCGGCATCAAGCGCGGCCCCCGCCATCGAATGCTCAATCCTGCGGCGTTGCGAAAATCCCTCCTCATCCAGCAAAAAGGTGATGGGGATACCAAGCACGGTCGCTACTATCAGCAATCTTCCGGCACCGATACGGTTTTCGCCGCGCTCATATTTCTGTAATTGTTGAAAGGTGACGCCAAGATTCTCCGCCAGTTTTTGTTGGCTAATGCCAATCATGGACCGGTAAAGTCGGATGCGTTCGCCAACAAACCTGTCAATCTCGGTGGTTTCCCGGCTTGCCGATTTTCTCAAAACCTCAAGGGCATCCTGCTCTGTCTGTCTGATCACTGACATGGTATCCCTTTTCGCGAAATTTGGCGCCTGAAGGCCGCGTGAATGGACGACCATTTACGGGGATCATGCCAGGGGGGAGTATGATCGCCGTGATAAGGGCGCATGGTGGGCGTCAAATCATCAGGCATTCGGCGCGTTCGCACGCCAAATGCCGTCAAGGCAGTGTGAAAACGGTGAAAAACGTCAAAATACAGTGCGCGCAGAGACGCACCTGCCGATACTGAACGAGACCGGCCTCACCAATCAGGCGCTCAATCCGCCGTGGCACCAGAACTCCGCATCACTTCGGCCCAGATTTGCGCTTCCTGCCGCACGAAATCCGCCGCCGCCTGGCCCGCAAGCCCAGGATCAGTCAGTGAAAGCGTAGCCACCCGCGCCTTCAATTCGGTGTCAGCCATGGCGCGCGAGACTTCGGTGGCGAGTCGCGCCAGAGCCTCAGATGATTGCCGTGCCGGGGCGAAAAGCCCGAACCGGGTGGAAGCGGCAAAGCCTGGAAAGCCCTGTCCCGCGACGGTCGGTATGTCAGGCAGCGTTGGGTCACGCTCCGCCCCCGCCACCGCGATCGGACACACCCCGCCTTCTCGGATCAGCGGCAAGGCTGGCGGCAGGCTGGTGCTGCCGATCGGCGCCTGATTGGCGAGTGCCGCGGTCGCCGCCTGGGCAGGGCCGAAGGCGACTGGTGTGGCTTCCACCTTGGCCAGCGTGCGGAACGACAATCCTGACCCCAGATGCGGCGTGGTGCCAGTGCCTGAATGGGCATAGGCCATGCCGGGATTAGCCCACATATGGGCCAGCAGCTCGGTCAGGTTGCGCGCCGGCACGGAAGAATGGACGAAGAACGCATTGGGCGCGGTCGCCACCACGGCGATGGTCGCGAAATCATCCAGCCCATAGCCCGCCGCGCGATAGAGCGATGGATTCACGCAAAAAGCGGTGCTGTGCATCAGCAGCGTATGGCCATCAGTGGCGCCCTTCACTGCCTGAGTGCCGATATTGCCCCCGGCGCCGCCACGGTTCTCCGCCGGGACTGCGTGGCCCAGCAGGGTTTGCAGCTTCATCGCCAAGGCGCGGGCTACCACATCGGTGGAACTGCCGGGCGGGAAGGCCGCCATGATGCGCACCGGCCGTTCCGGCCAGGCGGCGCGGGCCAGGCGCGGCGTTGCTAAATGCGTTCCGCCGGCGATCAAGGCCGCACGACGACCCCACAGATATTTGGTCATCCTGCCCTCCCCTGACGCGTAGCATCTTGTAGCGTGACCCTTCCGGTAAGGGCCAAAACGCGCGAATCACGCCTTACTATCCGCCGGGGGCTATGCCGATCTTGCGCGCCGCTATAGCCTTGTCCCAATGTAATGACCTAAGGAAGAGGCAATCCCTCAGCCGGGGTGTCACAGGCAAGGCAAGGACAATAGGAACGCTCATGACAGATACTCGATATTTGGCGCCGCAGACGCTTGATGAAGCGGTCAGCGCCTTTGCCGCAGCCCAGGGGGCTGCACGGATTTTGGCGGGCGGGACGGATCTGCTGGTGCAGATGCGCGCCGGCGTCGCGGCACCCGGTTTGATCGTGGATATCAAGAAAATCGGCGAAATGACGCACATTACGGAAAATGCCGATGGCAGTTTCACCGTGGGTGCGGCGGTATCCGCAGCCTCGCTCGCGGATCATCCGCGCTTCGGCACGGTGTGGCCAGGTGTGCTTGAAGCGGTGAACCTGATTGGATCGAAGCAGGTGCAGGGCCGTGCCTCTCCGGGTGGGAATCTCTGCAATGGCTCGCCCGCCGGTGACAGCGTGCCGGCCATGATCGCCGCCGGTGCGGTGGTGACGGTGCAGGGCCCGAAAGGCCGTCGGCAAATGCCGGTCGAAGCCTTCCCGGCCGGCCCGGGCAAAACGAACCTCGCCCCCGGTGAAATCCTGGTGAGCTTTACCCTGCCAGCGCGCGCCGCTGGTTCGGGCGATGC
>CAMCHA010000230.1 GCA_945874515.1 Asaia bogorensis | reverse complement strand
CTTTTGGCCGCGCTTCGCCCGCATGTCGCGGGTCGCCTGCATGTGCTGTTCGGCGCAGGCGGGGACCGAGACCCCGGCAAGCGCCCATTGATGGGGCGCGCGGCGGCGGAAGCGGCGGATCGCGTTTGGATCACGGATGACAATCCGCGCAGCGAAAACCCGGCCACCATCCGCGCGGCGGTCATGGCCGGCTGCCCTGACGCGGTGGATGCCGGCGCACGTGAAGAAGCCATCGCCAAGGCCATGGGCGCGCTTGACCCCGGAGATGTGCTGGCGGTGGCCGGCAAGGGCCATGAAGCGGGGCAAGACATCGCTGGCATGATCCACCCCTTTGATGATGTCGCGGTGGTGCGCAAGCTGGCGGGCCTCGTGCCATGACGCCGCTTTGGACCAGCGCTGAATTGCGCGCAGCAACCGTTGGCACGCTGGCGGCTGATGTCACCATCAGCGGCGTTTCGATTGATAGCCGTAACGTCGCACCAGGCGATATCTTCATCGCGCTGCGCGATCAACGCGATGGGCATGAATTTGTCGCTGATGCACTTTCGCGCGGTGCCTCACTCGCCATGGTGGACCACACGCCGCCAGGTGCTGCGGATACCGCGAAGCTGCTGCGTGTGGCTGATACGCTGGCTGGGCTGGCAGCGCTTGGCGCGGCGGGGCGCGCGCGCGCCGTGGCCCGTGTGGTGGGCGTCACTGGCAGTGTCGGCAAGACCACCACCAAGGAAATGCTGCGCGTGGCACTCAGCGCTTTTGGCGCGACCCATGCCTCGGCTGCGTCGCACAATAATCATTGGGGCGTACCGCTGACCCTCGCGCGGCTGCCGCGTGACACGGCTTACGCCGTGATTGAAATGGGTATGAATAATCGCGGTGAAATCGCGCCGCTGTCGCGCCTTGCCCGGCCTGATGTCGGCATCATCACCTCAATCGGCACGGCGCATATCGGCCTGCTTGGCGGCCAGGCGGCAATTGCCGCCGAAAAGGGCGACATCATCGCTGGCATTGCACCTGGCGGTACCGTAATCCTGCCTGCCGATAGCGCTTTTCTGCCAGAACTCATGACGCGCGCCCGTGATGCTGGGCTGCATGTGATGACGCATGGGGAAGCCGAATGCGCCGATGCACGGCTGCTGATATATCAAGCCTCGCCTGAAGGTGGTGTCGCAGAAATTGCGCTGCTTGGGCAAAGCCTAACGCTGCACCTAGCCGCCCCTGGACGCCATGTGGCGCTGAATGCCTGCGCTGTTCTTGCGGCAGCGAAGGCGCTTGGTCTTGCGCCAGATGTCGCCGCGCGCGCCCTTGGCGATTTCACCGCCAGCGCTGGTCGAGGCGCCATGCGCCGCATCCGCGTGGCGGGCGGTGAGGCTTTGTTGATTGATGATTCCTACAATGCCTCGGTCGCTTCCGTGCGGGCGGGACTTGCGGTGCTTGCCGCGCAACCTGCCACGCGGCACGTTTTTGCCTTTGGCGATATGCTGGAATTGGGTGCCGAAGGCCCGGCGCAACATGCTGCGCTGGCTGATGATGCGCAGAAGACTTGTGATCTGGTCTTCTGCTGCGGCCCGCTTTCGGCACATCTTTTTGCGGCCCTGCCAGCGCAGTATCGCGGTGGGCATTTTCCGGATTCAACCAGCCTTGCCCCTGCTCTTTGCGCCGTGCTCAAGCCCGGTGACGCAGTGCTGGTCAAGGGTTCACTTGGCTCGTGCATGGGCCTCGTCATCACGGCACTTACGGTAGGAGAAAAAATTTCGTGATCTATAATCTTCTGCTGCCTTTTGCTGAGGAATATGCGCTGGCCAATCTGGCGCGCTATAGTACTTTTCGCGCGGGTGCCGCCTGCCTGACAGCCTTGTTGATCAGCCTGGTTTTCGGTTCTGCCATCATCCGCTGGCTGCGCGGCTTTCAGCGTGGCGGGCAGCCGATTCGCGAAGATGGCCCGGCGCGGCACATCGTGGAAAAAAAGGGCACACCCACCATGGGCGGCGTTCTGATCCTGCTGGGCTTGGTGGGTTCCACCCTGCTGTGGGCGGATTTACGCAATGGCTTTGTCTGGGCCGTACTGTTCATCACCTGCGGCTATGGCGCGCTTGGCTTCGCCGATGATTGGCTGAAGGTGACCAAGCGCAACACCAAGGGTGTTTCGGGTCGCGCGAAGCTTCTGGTGCAGGCGGGCCTTGGCCTTGTCACGGCGCTTTGGATTACCTGGCTGATGCCCGGCGCGCTTGCCGACAAGCTCGCTTTCCCGATCTTCAAGGAATTTCTGCTGCCGCTTGGTATCTTCTTCCCGCTGCTGGCGGCGCTGGTGATGATGGGCGCTTCCAACGCCGTCAATCTGACCGACGGGCTTGATGGGCTTGCCATTGTACCGGTGATGATCGCAGCCAGCGTCTTTGCGCTGATTGCCTATCTGGTCGGTAACCGCATTTTTGCCGATTACCTGCAACTACACTACGTGCCCGGCACGGGTGAGCTTGCAGTGTTCTGCGCGGCGTTGGTCGGCGCCGCACTCGGCTTCCTGTGGTTCAACGCGCCGCCGGCGGCGGTATTCATGGGGGATACGGGTTCGCTTGCCCTTGGCGGTGCCTTGGGTGGCCTCGCGGTTGCGACCAAGCATGAAATTGTACTCGCGATTGTGGGCGGGCTTTTCGTGGTGGAAACCGTTTCCGTCATCATCCAAGTCTTCTGGTTCAAACGCACCGGACGGCGCGTGTTTCTGATGGCGCCGCTGCATCACCATTTTGAGAAAAAAGGCTGGGCCGAGCCCACCATCGTGATCCGCTTCTGGATCATTGCGATGATCCTGGCGCTGGTTGGGCTTTCGACGCTGAAAATCAGATGACAGCGCCACCCCCCCCCTTCACCCCCTTTTCCGGCGCGCGCATCGCCGTGGTTGGGCTTGGCCGCGCCGGATTACCGGCGGCGCGCCGCATCGCTTCTTGGGGAGCCGAGGTCACGGTCTGGGATGACAGGCCCGAAGCCCGCGCGGCAGCCGAAGCGGCGGGCCTCACGCTGCAAGACCCCGCCGCCGGCCCCTTCCGCGCCGATGCGCTGCTGCTTTCGCCGGGCATTCCGCACCATCTGCCGGCCCCCCATCCTGCGGCGCTGGCGGCCACGGCGGCTGGCGCGCCCATCCTGTGTGATGTGGAGTTCCTGTATCGCGCCGTGCTGGCAAGGCATTCCAAGGCACGCTTCGTGGGTGTGACCGGCACCAATGGCAAATCCACCACGACGGCGCTGATCCACCACATTCTGCAGGGCGACGGCATGGCCTGTGAGGTGGGGGGGAATCTGGGCCCGGCGGCGCTCGATCTCAATATATTGGGGTCTGAGGGGGTCTATACCCTCGAAATGTCGTCTTACATGTTGGAGCGAATCGCAACTCTGCGCTTCAACGTAGCTGTTATGTTGAACCTCAGCCCCGATCACCTGGACCGCCATGGGAACATGGTAGGCTATGCCGCTGCGAAGGCTCGAATCTTCGCGCGTCAAGGGACCAATGACGTCGCGGTGCTGGGCCAGGATGATGCGATGACCGCGCAAATGGGTGCCGGTTTGGCGGCGCGGATGGTGCCGATTTCGGGTTCTACCCCCCAGCCGGGCGGGGTTTGGGCGGAAGGCCGGGCGCTGCGTGACGATAGCGGGCTGATCCTGGATCTCGGCGCGGCTGCCGCGCTGCCGGGCGCGCATAACGCGCAAAACGCCGCAGCGGCCGCGGCGGCCTGCCTGGCGCTGGGCGTGGCGCGTTCGGTGATTGCGGATGGCATCATAAGCTACCCTGGCTTGCCGCATCGGCAGGAAATCGTCGCCGAAGCGGGTGGCGTTGTCTTCGTCAATGACAGCAAGGCGACCAATGCGGATAGCGCGGCGCGCGCACTCGCTTCCTATGACCGTGTGGTTTGGATTGCGGGCGGGATCGGCAAGGAAGGCGGCATTGCGCCGCTCGCGCCCTTTTTCCCGCGCATCGCCAAGGCTTTTCTGATTGGGCGCGATGCGCCTGCCATGGCAGCGACGTTGCGCGAGGCCGGCGTTGCGCATGAAATCATCACGACACTGGAAGCTGCAGTGCCGGCGGCAGCGCAAGCGGCTTTTGCCGGCGCGGCGCCCGTGGTGCTGCTTTCACCAGCGGCCGCTTCCTTCGATCAATTCTCGGGCTTTGATGCGCGCGGTGATCGTTTCCGTGAACTGGCGCAGGCGCTGGTCGCGCGGCAGAGCAGGAGGGCAAGCTGATGGCGCTCTCCCGCGCGGATAATTCCATTCTTGGGCGCTGGTGGTGGACAGTGGATCGCTGGACGCTGGCGGCGCTGATGGTGCTGATCGGCTTTGGCTATGTGTTGATGCTGGCCGCATCGCCTGCCGTGGCCGAGCGTATCGGCGCTTCATCGCGCCACATGTTCTTCTTGAAGCAGGTTTTTTATCTGGCGCTGGCGGCCTTAGTGATGGTTGGGGTTTCGCTACTCTCGCCACGCGGTGTGCGCCGCTTTGCCTTGCTTGGCTGTGCCGGCGCTTTGGTGCTGACGGCGGCGACGCTGGTGGTGGGCGTTGAAATCAAGGGCGCGCGGCGCTGGTTGCCGATCCCCGGGCTTTCCTTGCAGCCTTCCGAATTCCTCAAGCCCTTCTTTGCTGTTGTGGCCGCGTGGTTGATTGCGGAAGGCATGGCGCCTGGTTCGCGCTTTTGGGGGCGGGCGATCGCGATTGGCATGTTTGTCGTGATCGCGGTGATCATGAAAAGCCAGCCCGATATCGGCATGTTGTTGGTGATGACGGCGGTGCTTTTCGCGCAATTCGTCGTGGCTGGCCTGAATTTTTTCATCGTAGGTGGGCTGGCAGGTCTTGGCGTGGGTGTAGGCGTTCTGGCTTATCTGCTGTTCCCGCATGTGCAATCCCGCGTGCATCGCTTTTTGGATCCAAGCTCAGGCGATTCCTATCAGGTGAGTGTCGCCATGGAAGCTTTCGCCAATGGCGGGCTTTTGGGGCGCGGGCCGGGTGAAGGGCGCGTGAAGAATGTGCTGCCCGATGCGCATGCCGATTTCGTCTT
>CAMCHA010000229.1 GCA_945874515.1 Asaia bogorensis | reverse complement strand
AATCCGGGTGCTGCACGAAATGGGCGCAGAGGATGTCAATATGAAACTGATCCGTGGTGATGCCCGGATAATTCTTCCCCATTTCGGCAAAGCGTTCATCCCAATAGGGCATGGTGAAGGTGATGCCATTGGATTTTGTGGCACTCGTCACCTTCTTGCGCGGCCTGGTCTTAGCCAATTCAAAGGCGTAGCGCAGCACGCGATCCACACCGATGCGCGTGAAGACGCTTTCCTGGGAAACGAATTCGCGATCCGTGCCCACAAACATGCGCCCGCCGCTTGAGGAATACTCGCCTTCCGTATTCTCGCGCACCACAATGAAATCAATATCCTTGGGGCCACGGTTCGCGAGTGGCGTGGTCGCCCCCGGCAGCAACCTGCAAGGGCGCAGATTGACGTATTGGTCAAAGCCGCGCCGGATCGGAATGAGCAAACCCCAGAGCGAGACATGATCCGGCACGCCGGGCCAGCCCACGGCACCCAGGAAGATGCTGTCGCTGTCCTTCAAGCGATCCATGCCGTCATCCGGCATCATCTTGCCAGTCTTGGTGTAGGTTTCGCAGGACCAATCGTAATGTGTCAGTTCCAGTTCAAAGCCGAAGCGCCGCGCCGCGGCATCCAGCACGCGAAGCCCTTCGGGCGTGGTTTCCTTGCCAATGCCATCCCCTGGGATGACGGCGATACGATGCTTGCGTGTGGCCATGCGGGTCTCTCCTGCCCTGTCGTCAGGTTAGTCATAACGCGGGATGCGGGCTTTGCCAGCCCCGCGGGCTTCAGCTTTCAGCGCTGCGCCATGCCTTGAGCAGCCCATGCGCTACGGCGAGCAAGGCAGGTCCAATGAAAAGCCCAAGGAAGCCAAAGGCGATCAGCCCGCCAAAGACACCGAGAATAATGAGCGAGAGTGGCATGGCGCTGCTGCGCTTGATAAGCAAGGGGCGAATGATGTTATCGCTGCCCGAGACCATGATCAGCCCCCAAAGCCCCATAAAAATCGCCCAGGCGAACTGACCTTCGCTGTACAACCAAGCCGCCGCGCCAAGCCAAGCCACCACCACCAGCGGCCCAAGCACTTGGCTGATGGAAAAAATCAGGGTCAGGAATGAAATCACGCCAGCGCCCGGCACGCCTGCAATGGCAAGGCCAATACCCATCAACATCGCCTGGATGATGCCAGTGCCTACAATGCCCCAGGCCACACCGCGCACCGCACCTTCAGCGGCGATCACCGCATTGCGGCCCGTCTCGCCTGCCAAGCGCCCGGCAATGTCCGTCACCTGATCGCCGAGCTTATCGCCGCTGACCCAAAAGGCAGTGGCAACAATCAGCGAGAGCAGGATTTGTACCACGCTTGCGGCCGCCGCCTGACCGATATCCACCAAAAGGCTGGTGATACGCCCGGTATAGGGCGCCAGAAGGGCCCCGAAATCACCTTGCCAATGCAGCAATTGCGGCCACCAATCGCTGGCTATCCCACCCACCAACGGCAACCCCGCAAGCCAAGCTGGCGCTGCCTCTGGCAGACCAGCCAGAAGTTCACGCGCCACCTTTCCGGCATGAGCAATCTGCCCACCCACTTCAGGCGTCAGGGCAAGCGCCGGAACGGCGACGGATAGGATCAGCACCAGCAGCATGAGCGTCGCGGCGACGCCGCGCGGGATGCCGCGGCTGACCATCGCCTGCCTGAGTGGCCATGTGCCAATGACGATGAAGCCCCCGAAAGCTATCGCCAGGCCAAAGGGTTCCAAGACGCGGATAACGCCGTACAGCAACAGCGCCAGCAGCAGCAAAACCGCCGCCCTTTCGGCCAGCATGGCGGTTTGGGAATGGCGCGTGGGTGTTGGCCCGGGCGATTCGGCATTTGGCATGGTTTGCTCCTGCAACCATACCAAAGCACAGAGCGACCCCTTGGGGAAAGCGGCCAGAGGCGATCAGGCCGAGGCGCCGCCCATGGCGCTCCGTTTGATGGGAGCAGCGCCGCCGGCAAGGCTATGGCGCGCCTTGACCCTTTCCTCCTGGGAGGAAATCGCCAATTCAATTTCGATCAGCGCCTGTTCGACACGTTCGATATCCGAATCCTCGTCGCGCTGTTGCAAAACCAATTCGGCCGCGTAATGCAGCCCAAGGGTCAGGCAGCCCGTATGCAAGCCCTTCAGCCGCCCGACCACATCCTGCACATCCTGAAGGTTTTTGGACCGCCTGAGGTCGCGCGCAAAAACTGCGCATTGGCCGCGCAGTGAATAGAGATAGGTCATTAGCTGATCAGGCGCTATATTCAGTCGGCTTAGCGTTGCGGGGGGTGGCTCGGCAATCCTCTCCCAGGCGGCGTTGAGGATTTTTTGCAAGGAACCGCGCGCTTCCCGCGCATGGAAGGGCTTGATGATGTAGTGGCTAATGCCAAGCGTTACCGCCTGCTTCACGGTTTCAAGATCGGCCGCGGCAGTGACCAAGACGAAGGGAATGTCCTTGAAGCGCGGGGAAGACCGCACGCGCTTCAGCAAGCCAATACCAGAAAGCCGAGGCATTTGGACATCGCAGCAACAGATCATGGGGGCCGGCCCCATTTCCATCTGTTCCCAGGCATCCTGGCCATCCACCGCTTCAACCACCTTCAATTCTATGAAGCTGCGCATCAGATCGGCGAGCGCCATGCGCGAAACCACATCATCATCAACCACCAGCGCTCTCATGACATGGTCCCTTTTGCTATGTCGTTCAGTATGTCGAGGAAACCGGACATTTCTTTTTCTATGGTGAGCCAATCTTCGCGGTCAGCCGCTTGTTCAAGAAGGGCACTCATACTTTGCAGCGCCCCCCCAGGCCAAATATAGCCAGCGCTTCCCTTGAGGCTGTGAAAGAGATTGGCGAGTGTCTGCATATCCCGCCTAGTATAAGCCTCATCAAGCGCCTTAAGCCGAGCGCCGAGATCCGCGCGCAGCGCCTCGCGTAGCCGTTCCCTGAGACTCCTGTTATCCTCCTGAGGGTCGCCGACAGCTGGGGTCGGCATGAATGACGCGCCGTCAGCTATACTCGGCGCCGCCACACCGAACAACTTTTCCAATTCCTGGCCATTATGGCGCAAGATTGGCAGCAGCGAAGCCCCTTCCGCGAGGCGCGCTTCAATCACCCGCGCCAGGCTTTGATGCAATAAGGCCTCATCTATCGGCTTGACAAGGAAATCATCGGCCCCGCTGGCGATATAGAACTGCCGACTTTCATCGCCTGCATTCGCCGTCAGCATAATGATACGAATTTTCGGGTCTGGGACATAGTATTGTCCATCACCTTCAGATCGGATCAGGCGAATGGCGGTTGCGCCATCCATTTCAGGCATCCGCCCATCCATCAGAATGATATCATAGCTGCGCAGCGCAAGTGCTTCCAATGCCTTGCGGCCATTGTCGGCGAACTCCACCCGATGCCCCATTTCATCCAGCAAGCCCTGGATAATGATTTGGTTCGGGGGAAAATCCTCAGCGCATAAGATACTCAGCTGGTGGGAATGCGGCGCCAGGACGACCGGCAGGATATTGGCGGGCGCAGAGCCGATTTTGAATGGGACGACGAAGCTGAAGCAGCTTCCCATGCCAAGATCACTCTTTAGGCTGATCTCACCCTGCATCAACTCCACAAGCTGTTTGCAAATGGCAAGGCCAAGACCCGTTCCGCCAAAGCGCCGTGTTGTTGAAGTGTCGCCCTGGGCAAATTTCTGAAAGAGCTGCGCCTGCGCATCGCGTGAAATGCCGATACCGGTATCTTCCACTTCAAAGCGGATATTGTTTACATCCGCAACACTGCTTTCAAGCTGAACGCGCAGCGCCACACTCCCCTTATCCGTGAATTTTATTCCATTGCCCATCAGGTTGATCAGGATTTGCTTAAGACGCGCTGGGTCGCCAACCAGCGTATCCGGAACGGTAGCTTCAGTATTTATCGTCAGCGAGATATTCTTCGTGGTGGCCCGTTCCATCAGCAGGGCGCTACTTTCGGTGATGAGATGCCGCAGCGAAAAATCCACTGATTCAAGTAGCAGCTTGCCGGCCTCTATTTTGGAGAAATCCAGGATATCATTGAGCAGGCCCAGCAGAAACTCCGCATTGGTCTGGGCCATATCAAGATGTTGGCGGGTTTTTCCCTTGAGCGCCGGGTCGCGCAATGCAAGTTTTTGCATTCCGATCACCGCGGAAAGTGGCGTGCGGATTTCGTGACTGACCATAGCAAGAAATTCGCTTTTTATGCGGCTTGCATTGTCAGTAGCTTCCTTGGCAGAGATGGTTTCCGCCAATCCCGTCCATACATCCTGTTCAAGCTTCTTACGCGCGGTAATGTCTTCAATAACGCACAGGCAGGAATGCTCTGACCCTGCGCTGCAAATGCGTGAGACGCTGACCCTGAGCCAGATTAGTCCGCCATCGTCATTTTCAAATTCCGTTTCAAC
This sequence comes from Asaia bogorensis, assembly GCA_945874515.1. Lineage (GTDB taxonomy): Bacteria > Pseudomonadota > Alphaproteobacteria > Acetobacterales > Acetobacteraceae > Neoroseomonas > Neoroseomonas bogorensis_B. The sequence continues at coordinate 648 of CAMCHA010000229.1, read as the reverse complement.
GAATTCTTGGCTATCTTCTGTCGCCTCACCCCAAACGGCCTCCATGTAATAATCATAGCTTTGTTTGGAGGCCATGATGCGGGAAACAGGTTCACCAATCAGGCTTGCGGCGGGACTTGAAAGAATTTCGGCGAGTCTGGGGTTTACCTGGGTGATGAAGCCAGAATTGACCATCATGAGCCCAAGCGGGACCGAATCGAAATAGGCAGGGTCCTTCTGGATAAGGCCGACGAAGGTTTCAAACCGCTTCTTGGCGGCGATTTGTTGAAGCCCGTCACTGCTGCTCGTCACGTCTTCAAGGCTTGCGACTACAATCCGCCCTTCACGCGATCTGTCCAATTCACCACGAAATAATAGGACCTGCGTGCCGGCCGAAATTTGGCGCAGTAATTCCACTGAGACCAGCTCGCCCTGGGTCAGTATATCTTCGAAGGCGATCGCCAACTTGTTACGATTGGGCTTATCAAAAAATTCGCCAAAAGCAATTTCGTTCTCTGGCGGATTGGCATCTGCCAACTGAAGAAGGCGCAGCGCAGCGCTGGAAAGGTGCAGCTTATCCGTATCTGCATTCCATTCCAGCCAAGCGCGCCCTTCCGAACCGTACAAGGGTGCTGTTTCCGGGTGTGCGGACAAGGCTATGGTCATGGG
>CAMCHA010000228.1 GCA_945874515.1 Asaia bogorensis | reverse complement strand
TCCGGCCGGTGGAGGTCGCGGGCTGGGATGGCGATGCGCTGGAAGCCCAGGCTTTCGGCGTTCTGGGCGCCCGCGTGGCGCGCGGGCTGCCACTGAGCTTCCCTAGCACTACCGGGGCGCCGCGCCCGCTGACGGGCGGGCGGATTATTGGCGCGCTGTTGTAGATATGCCTGACGGCCTTGCCGCCGCATCCAGGCGCATTACCTAGAAAACATGACCGCTGCCCCTGTTACCGTTTGGTTCGATGGCGCCTGCCCACTTTGTTTGCGCGAAATCGCATTGATGCGCCGGCTGGATAAGCGGGGCGCGATTGACTTCGTTGATATCGGCACAGCGGGCGCGGCTTGCCCGATTGATCCCGCGCTATTGCTGGCGCGCTTTCATGCCCGCGAAGCTGAGGGGCCCTTACTGCATGGCGCCGCGGCCTTCGCCGCCATGTGGCGCGCTATTCCAGTGCTTCGCCCACTTGGCCAGGCCGCGCGCTTCCCGCCCTTGTCGTGGCTGCTGGAACGCGCCTATCGCGGCTTTCTGCGCATCCGCCCGCGCTTGCAGGTCTGGGCAGGGGCGCGAGGGTAAACCTTCATCCAGCCTGCTTTGCTCGGCCTTTATGGCGCTGTCCCAAATACCCGCTGCAGCACGCGATCACCAACACGGATATTCAGCCGCTCTGCCGTGCCGGCGGCTAATTCCAGCGTGGCGCGCACCGGGCCATTGCTGGAAACAGTCGCCAGCGAATGGGGCACCGTGCGCTCCGCAATCCGATGCACCCGCCCATCAGCGGTGATGAACACCATATCGAGCGATGCGATGGTATTGCGCATCCACATGGAACTTTCGCGCGGGGCGCCCCAATCAAACAGCATCCCCTCATCCGGTTTCACTTCTGGGCGGAACATCAGGCCGATCATTTGCTGTTCGGGCTGAATGGCCATCTCCACAGTGAAGGCAAGCCGCCTCCCGTCGCGGGTTTCAAACACCAAGGGTTCGGTCGGCAGGCGCGGCTGAGGGCGATCCACCCCCGGTTGCGCGAAAGCGGCGATAGGTAGCAGGGCGCCAAGCGCCAGCAGGGAACGTCTTTGCATAAGAGGCTTCATGGCATGGGATCGGGAAGCGCCTCAAGCGCTACTGCCGCCGCACGGCGCACCACGGCGCGCACCACGCCGGGGCGCGGCGCATCGGCCAGGGTGGTGAACCAATGCGCGGGCGGGTTGCGCCCGGCGGCGCGGTGGTAATTCAGGCCCCGCAGCACGGCTTCCGCTGGCGCCGGCAGGCTTTCGGGTAGGGCATGGCCATTAAGCGCGCCCCAAACCCCGGCCCAGCAGCGCGCCACGCTCCAGGGATTATAGCCGCCACCGCCCAGCACCATCAGCCGCGGCGCCAGACCCATCAACGCGGCGACCACGGCGCGATGGGCATTGTTGGAAAGCGCAAGGCGCGACAGCGGGTCTTCTTCCAACGCATCGGCGCCACATTGCAGCATGATGGCGGCAGGGCGTAGGCGCCGCGCGATGGGGAGGATGGCTTCATGCAGCACCCAGGCCATTTCACTGTCATTGAAGCCAGCCGGCACCGGGATATTCGCCGCCTGACCCCCTGCCCTGTCGCCAATGCCGCCGGAGAAAGGCCAGCGCCCATCCTCATGCACTGAAAGCGTAAAGACATGCGGGTCGTCATGGAAGGCATCCTGCACGCCGTCACCGTGATGGGCGTCAATATCCACATAAAGCAGCGGCGACAGACCCTGATCGCGCCACGCGAGCAGCCCGAGCACCGCATCATTCACATAACAAAAGCCGGCAGCGCGATCCGCCCGGCCATGATGCGTGCCGCCACCTGGCACATGCACAACCCCGCCTGATGCTGTCAGCCTTGCAGCCAGCAGCACGCCCCCCGCGCTGGTGGCGGGGCGGCGAAACACTTCGCGGTAGACTGGGTTACCATCGGCGCCGATGCGAAAACGCTCTCGATCCTCGGCGCTCACGCTTTGTGTTTCTTCAGCGCGCATCAGGGCCGCGATGTAGTCGGCACTATGGAAGCGCTGCAATTCTTCCAGCGCCGCCCGCGGGCTTTCATGATATTGGTCGGGCGTCACCCAACCGAGCGCGCGGATCAGATCAAGCGTGGTGGAAACTCGCGGAATGGCCAGCGGATGCTTCGGCCCATAGGTGGAGCCGCGATAGATTTCCGATCCAATGAGCAAAGGCAGCATAGCAAAGCGCAATGGCCGACTGATGCGCCCCTGACAAGCCATCCATCCCCATAAAAAAAGGCCGCCGCCCCTACAGGAGCCGGCGGCCTTCGTTAGGCGTTTGTGATCCTATTTGAGGATGATTTCCACGCGACGGTTCTGCGGTTCACGCACGCCATCGGCGGTCGGTACCAGGTTGTTTTCCTCGCCAAAGCCGCGGGTGACAATTTCATTGCGCGGCACACCGCGGCGCACCAGTTCAGCCGCCACCGCGTTGGCACGGCGCTGCGAAAGCTGCATGTTATAGCTGGCCGGGCCGGAACGGTCGGTGAAGCCATTTACTTCAATGCGCGTCACACCAGTGCCACGCGCTGACGCGGCTTCACCGATAATCTGGCGCGCACGATCCGTCAGGTCCGCCTTGCTCCAGTCAAAGAAGACCAGGAAGGTGCGCGCGGCAACAACCGGCGCGGCGGCAGCGGCCACGACCGGCGCGGCGCCGAAAGAATAGCGCAAGCCAATCAACGCGCTATGACCATAGTTACCGATCTTAATCGTTTCAGACCTTGTCGTTCCCGTGGTCGTGGTCGTGACTTTTCCCTTCAATTCCGGATCGCCAAATTCATTGTAATATCGATACTCCGCCGTCAAGGACAGGCCAGGGACTGAGGTGATCGGGAATGAAGCACCTACGATCGCCTGATAAGCCAAAAGACCATTCTGATCATCGAAGACCTGACGCGAATCACCGACCGTCGCAGACACATCATTCCAAGACCAAAACATGTAGCCAAGGCCAAGGCCGACATAGGGCACAACTGCCGTAGTGTTGATGCCGATTGAGCGAAGGTCGATATCATAGAGAACATTGCCCATTACCCCATAGCCAGTCATGTTCCCGTTGGCGGGCACAGTGCGATGGAAGGCAATTGCCGAAGATCCGGTATTATATTGAAGCTGGCCTTCAATTTCGGCGCGAATGCCGTTCCCGAAACCATACCCCAAACTGAGGACACCTATGCCCCCAGTCTCCCAATCCCGCTCCAAGTCATGCCGCGGTGACGAAAGCGTGGAGTCGCTATTCGGCGCAAGCGCCGTTTTCGTGAAGCCGCTGATTGTTGCCCCAGCACCGCCGCCAACATAAAAGCCGTTTACCTGCTGGGCGGAAGCGCCATTCGCAAGCAGGGCAACCGCCGAGGCGGCAACAAGGTGACCTGAGAACCTAAGCATGAAGAACTCCTTCACTAAATTCGTTGAAGATTTCTGTCTCGTTGTCCCTTAAAGCATCGAAAACCTTTTTTCAATCCGATTTCCCACAGCATTCACATTCGCGCCCGGCTTGCGACCGGTGACGTTGCGCCAAACCTAGATTTCGGTAAACATCGGCTTTTTAAACCATCCTGAACCTTGGGTGCGCACTGGGTGCCGACGTGCCGCACCAATCTCCGGATCGGATGAAGGGTACTCAACCGCTCGACCCGGATCGCCGCCGCAGACTTGGCTTTGGCTGAACCGACCCGCAGTACAGCCAAGCGTCTGAAGCGTTACGAAATTCGCTATTGACGCATTCGCCAGCGCTCAGAAAAGCGCTTGGCGAAACTGTTGTATTTTTGCACCACAAACTAAATGAAATGCGCGTTTCAATCCCAGCCCACCGCGCCCGGCATTTCCTTCACCGGCTTCGCGACCTTCAACTTCGCCAAATCCGGCACCGGGCGGCAGCGGGCCGCATCACCCGCAAAGGCTTCCTCAATCGCCGCCGCGACACCCAGCACCAGCCTATCCCCCCCGCGTGGCCCCACCACCTGCAAGCCGAAGGGCATGCCATTGCGGTCCAGCCCCATCGGGATGGAAATCGCCGGATGCCCACAAAGCGTCGGGTAATAAGCCAGTGCCAGCCAATGGAAGTAGGTCCGCGTGGGCTTACCATCAATCTCGGCCGGGTAGAGTTCGCGCCAGGGCCGGGGGGAGATCGTAATCGCCGGCGTGATCAACACATCATGCGCGGCAAAAAACCCCTGCCAGGCGCGATACATCTTGGTCTGCGCCGCCGCCGCGCGGGCGTAATCATCCAGGCTATAGCGCAGCCCTTCTTCGACATTGGCCCGCACATTGGGCCCGACATCCTGCGGGCGCGTGCGGCATTTTTCCAGATGCGATGTCAGGAAGCCCGCCGCGCGCAGCACCTCAAACGCCTCGTCACCGCCGGCGCAATCAGGATGCGCCGCTTCCGCCGCGCCGAACATGGGCGCTATGGCCCCGGCGCGGTCGGCGAAAATCTCGCGGATGTGGTTTTCGGTGGGGGCCATGCCGAAATCCGGGCTGATAGCCAGCCGCAGGCTCGCAAGGTCATAGCGCGGCACGGGGAAGTATAGGCTCGGCTCTTCGCGCACATAGCCATCATGGAGCGTATAGGCCAGCGGATCTCGCCCATCATCGGATGCCATGGCAGACAGTAGCAAGCAGACATCCGGCACATTGCGCGCCATGGGCCCCAGCACCGGCAGGCCAGACCAGCCATGGGCGCGCTTTTCGGACGGCACCAAGCCGGGCGATGGACGATAGCCCACAATGCCATTGAAGGCCGCCGGGTTGCGCAAGGAACCGCCCGTGTCGGAACCAGAGCAGATCGGGAACATATTGGTGGCCAGCGCCACGCCTGAACCGCCCGAAGAACCAGCCGCGGATTTCATCGGATCAAAAGGATTGCCGGTCACGCCATAGACGGCGTTGCGTGTATTCGCCCCGGCGCCGAATTCCGGCGTATTCGTCTTGCCGGTGATAATGGCGCCATTGTCGCGCAGATTGGCGACCATGCCGCAATCCGCAGCCGGGATGAAATCGCGAAAGATCGGGCTACCATAGGTGGTGCGCAGCCCCTCGGTTTCTTCCAGATCCTTGATGCC
>CAMCHA010000227.1 GCA_945874515.1 Asaia bogorensis | reverse complement strand
TCGCCAACTTCCGCTGAAGCTGCGGAAACTTCGTGACCTGGGGCGCGAGGGGCTATAGATAGCGCTCCACCACCGGAGGCGCCCCCCATGACCGACCCATTCAGCTTCAAACCCAATATGGACATGACGAAAATCTTCGCCGAGTTTCGCCTGCCCGCCATGCCGGATATGAGCGCGCTAGCAAAGGCGCAGCAGAAAAATCTTGAAGCCATCTCGGCCGCCAATAAGGTCGCACTTGAAGGTGCGCGCGCAGTCGCAGAACGGCATATGGAAATCGTGCAGCAATCAATTGCCGAAATGCAGGATGCCATGCGCAGCATGGCAAGCCCGACCGATGTACAAGAACAGGCTGCGAAGCGTGCGGAAATGGCCAAGGCCACTTATGAACGCGCCGTCGGGCAAATGCAGGAATTGGCCGATCTGATCCAGAAATCGAGCGGCGAGGCGCTTTCAGTGCTGCACACGCGCTTTGCCGAGGCGATGGAGGAAGTAAAGAACCTCTCCACCGACAAGACGGCCTGATTTATGCGGCGCGGGTAGTCCCCGCGCAGATATTTTTACGCCAAATGCTTGGCGAAGAAGGCAAGCGTGCGTTCCTGCGCCAGCGCGGCATCCTTCGCCACGTAAGAACCGCGCTCATCACAGCCAAAGCCGTGGCCGGCGCCCATATAGACGAAGAGTTCCACTTCCTTCCGCGCGGCGCGGATTGCTTCCACATCGCTCATTGGGATTGAGGCATCGGTTTCGCCGAAATGCAGCTGCGTCGGGCAATTCGGCACCTCATCCTTGGCCGTGGCGACACCGCCACCATACCAGCCGACAGAAGCGGAAAAGGCACTGGTGCGGGTTGCGCCATGCCAGGCGACGGTGCCGCCCCAGCAATAGCCAACAATGCCGCGCTTGGCTTGGCGCGGCAGGGCAGCCGCAGCCGCCAGCACATCCAGTACCGTCTTGCCAGCATCAATCTTGCCGCGCAATTCGCGCCCGCGCGCCAGGTCGGCGGCGTCATAGCCAAGCTCCACATTGCGTTCCGCGCGATCAAAAAGCTGCGGCGCAATCACCGCGTAGCCGGCGGCTGCGAAATCATCGCAGAGCTTCCGGATATGGCGGTTCACACCAAAAATTTCCTGCGTCACCACCAAGGCGCGATCCGCATCTTGCGGGCCAGTGCGATAGGCTTGCAGGCGAAAACCATCGGCTGCGGTAAGGGAGATCAAGGGCATGGGCGTTTTCCTTTCGGGATGTATTCACCTATCCTGCGTGCATGGCTGAAATCGTCAACCTCAACCGCGCCCGTAAGGCCAAGGCACGCGAAGCCGCCGACGCCGAGGCGGCAGAAAACCGCGTGAAATACGGGCAAAGCAAGGCTGAACGCGCGCGGCTTGCTGCCGAGAATGCCAAGCTGCGCGCTGTAACCGACGGCGCGAAGAAGCAAGACTAGCGGGCTATCTCAGCCCTTGCGCACAATGCTCGTCCAGCCATGCGGGTCATTGCTGCGGCCATATTGCAGGCCAGTGATGGCATCATAAAGCCGGCGCGTGACATCGCCGATCTCGCCACCATTGATCAGCACATCCTCGCCCTTATAGCCGAGCGTCCCCACCGGGGAGACTACCGCCGCCGTGCCCGTGCCCCACATTTCCTTGAGCGTGCCGTCACGGCCCGCGGCCATCACTTCCTCAATGGCGATCTGGCGTTCGGTGACCCTCAGCCCCCAATCGCGCATCAATTGCATGGTGCTGGCGCGTGTCACGCCATCCAGGATGGTCCCCGTCAGTGGCGGCGTGATCACCTCATCACCGATCCGCAGCATGATGTTCATCGTGCCGACCTCATCCAGATATTTGCGATTGACGCCATCCAGATACAGCACCTGCGAATAGCCAGCATTGGCGGCATCGCGCTGGCCGGCGAGGCTCGCGGCATAATTGCCGGCGGTTTTGGCTTCCCCGGTGCCGCCCTTCACGGCGCGCACATGCGTGTCGGATGCCAGGATTTTCACTGGCTTCACGCCTTCCTTGTAGTAGGTTCCAACGGGCGAAAGGATCAGGAAATACAGGTAATTATGCGCCGGATGCACGCCCAGCATCACATCGGTCGCGATGATGGTGGGGCGCAGATAAAGCGCGGTGCCGGGTTTGCGCGGCACCCATTCATGTTCAAGCCCCACCAACGCATCAAAGCTTTGGCGAATGATATCCACCGGCAATTCCGGCATGCACATTATTTGGCCAGAGCGATTGAAGCGTTCCGCATGGCGATCTGGGCGGAACATGCGGATCTGATCATCATCGCCGCGAAACGCCTTGAGGCCATCGAAAATCGCCTGGCCGTAATGCAGTACGGAAGTCGCGGGATCGAGGCTGAGCGGCCCATAGGGCAGGATCCGCGGCGAATGCCAGCCCTTTTCTTCCTGATAATCCATCAGGAACATGTGATCGGTCAGCACCTTGCCGAAGGAAAGCTCATCATCGGCGGGCTTCACCTTGGGGGTGGTGGTGCGGGTGATCGGGAAGGAAGCCATGGCTGCGTATCCTCGGGATTTTTCTAAGCGCGATCAGGTTAGCGCGGGTCTGCGTGAAAGGTAAGTAGTCCTTACATAGTTTTTTGCGCGGGTTACCCCATCATGTTGGCAAGCTTCGCCTCAAGCCCGGTCTGCGGCGCCTGCACCACGCGGCCAGGGGCGCGGCCATTGGCGCGGCCGGCGCGGCAGGCCATAACCAGCGCGCAATCAAGGCTATCCAGAACCGGCACGGGCAGCAGGGCGGCAAGCTTTGGCGCCAGGCCAACTAGGCCAGCCCCGCCCAGCACTACAACGCCGGCGCCATCCGCCACGGCTTGGCGCGCTTCTTCGGCGATAAGCCCCAGCGCCTTTTCAGGTTCGCGCGCGATCATATCGCCGGTGGGGGGCACGGACCGCACTTGGACGCGGTCTCGCCCATGGCCGCGGATCAGGGCGAATTCTTCCAGCATCGGCACCCAGGCGGCCCCCCCGGTCAGCAGCGCGATGCGCGGCGCCTGTTCCAAAGCCAGGGTGATTGAAGCTTCCGCCATGCCAACCACCGGGATGGGCAGCAATTCGCGCGCGGCTTCAATGGCGGGTTCGCCAAAACAGGCGATGATGGCGGCGCCAAAACCTTGCGGATTATCTTGGCCGATATGCTGAGCAAGGCCCGTCAGCACCGCATGGCCGGCAATGGCGACCGCGGCGCGGGTGGCTATGTAGCGCGCGCCAAAGGGGGCCGTCGCGGGCACCAGATCGCAAGCGGGCAGGCCAAGCCGGGGCAGGGCTTCCTGCGCGCGGGCGGCGATCAGGGCGGTGATGGCAGGGTCGGTATTGCCGTTCAGAAGCAGGATGCGCATGGGCGTTTCTGGCCTTGGCTGGGCTTGGCTGGCAAGCCCAGGTAATTTCCTGTTGCGCCCGAGCGCGCGGCGCCGCATGGTCGGGCAGTGCTGCCATTAATTTAGGCAGGGATGAATATCCCTGACCGCCAGCCCAAGGCTGGGGGGTGGCACAGGCTTTGCTGCCTTCAGATATTGGCTTGTCGAACGGGCCTCGGCCTTGGGGCGAGCGTGGCGACCAAATTTAGGCGGCGGTTTCCCCCGAAACTGTCCAAACGCGACGAAGGGAGAGTAACGCAATGCGATTGAAGAAATTCTTGATGGCAGCCTGCCTGGTGGCGCTGCCGGTCCTGGGGGCGTCTATCGCTCAAGCCCAGGGTACGCTGCGCATCGGCATGACGGCGGCGGATATTCCGCTGACCAATGGCCAGCCCGACCAGGGGTTTGAAGGCAACCGCTTCACCGGCATTCCGCTGTTTGACAGCCTGACCATGTGGGATTTGTCCGCGGCCGATAAGCCTTCCGTGGTGATCCCGGGCCTTGCGACCGAATGGGCCGTTGATGCCAATGACAAGACGCGCTGGGTGTTTCGCCTGCGTCGCGGCGTGAAATTCCATGACGGGTCGGATTTCAACGCCGATGCCGTGGTGTGGAATGTGCGCAAGATTCTGGACCGTGAGGCACCGCATTATGATCCGCGTCAGGTCGGTGTGACGGCCACGCGCATGCCGACCCTCCGCCGCGCGGAAAAAATTGATGATTACACCGTGGCGCTGTTCACGTCTGAACCGGACAGCCTGCTGCCCATCAACCTGACCAACCTATTTATGGCGAGCCCCGCCCAATGGGACAAGATGCGCGCGACCAGCGCAAATGCCGAAGCGGCCTGGCTTGCCTTTGCGCGTGATCCTTCCGGCACCGGCCCCTTCCGCCTGACCCGCTTTGTCGCGCGTGAGCGCGTGGAATATGCGCGCAATGATGCCTATTGGACGGATAAAGCCAAGCTTGATCGCGTGATCCTGCTGCCGATTCCAGAAGCCAATGCGCGCACGGCAGCGCTGCTGTCCAATCAGGTGGATTGGATTGAAGCGCCGTCACCCGATACCATTCCGCAGCTTCGCCAGCGCGGCATGGTGATCACCAGCAATGCGCAGCCGCATGTCTGGCCCTGGCAGCCTTGCTTTACTGAAGGCTCGCCCATGGCTGATGTGCGTGTGCGCCGCGCGCTTAATCTTGCCATTGATCGTGAAGGGCTGCGCACGCTTCTGGGTGGCATGATGTCCATCCCTGTCGGCACCGTGCCGCGCGGCCATCCCTGGTTCGGCAACCCAAGCTTCAATATCCGCACCGATAAGGCCGAGGCGCGCCGCTTGCTCGCGGAAGCGGGCTATGGGCCGCAGCGTCCTTTGAACTTGAAGGTGCAGATCTCGGCTTCTGGCTCCGGGCAGATGCAGCCGCTGCCGATGAATGAGTTCCTGCAACAGGACCTCAAGCAGGTTGGCGTGAATGTCGAATTCGATGTTCTTGAATGGAATGCGCTGTTTGCTTCTTGGCGTCAGGGCTGCCGTGACGCTTCGGCGCGTGGTGCGCACATGACCAACGTATCCTTCGCCGCCATGGACCCTTTCTTTGCCATGGTACGCTTCTGGGATTCGAAAATGGCGCCGCCGGTTTCCAACAACTGGGGTTTCTTCAACAATCCGCGTTTTGACGCGATGATTGCGGAAGCGCGCAATTCCTTCGAACCGGCCGCGCGTGATGC
>CAMCHA010000226.1 GCA_945874515.1 Asaia bogorensis | reverse complement strand
ATCCCCATGACGGGGACGATGATGAAGACACCGGCACCCGCAGGCAGCGCGCCGCAGTAATAAAATCAGCGCGCAGGGATTACATCCTGCGCGCGCGTTCTTTCATCTACGCGGGAATCATGGGCGAGGCCGCGGCGCATCGCCCAGATGTTCTTCTGCAAATGGGTGGAGATGATGCCGGCATCTTCCACCACCACCCGCGTTGCCTGCCGCAGCAGGGCTTCGCGCTTCGGCGCATCCAATTCCCGTGCGGCACTGGCCAGCAGCGTATCGAATTCCGGGTTGGAATAGCGCCCGCGATTGACCGAACCCGTGCCACGCGCGCGGTCATAAGTGGCAGCGATAGAACGTAACCCCGCCATGGGTTCGCCCGTTGAACTGCCCCAGGAAACCAGAAACACCGAAAATTCCTGGCGCGAGGCTTTGGCGATGAAGCTGGCGTAGGGCGCCACATCCACCTGGGTGCGAATGCCAATCCGCGTCCACATCTGCCCGACCGCCTGCGCGATGCGCGCATCATTCGGGTAGCGATCATTCGGCCCATGCAGTGTCAGGCGGAAGCCATTCGGATAGCCCGCCTCCGCCAGCAGCTTCTTCGCCTGGTCCGGATCAGCGCGCGAAACCGCGAGTTCCGGCACATAGCCAAAAGCGCCTTCCGGCATCACCTGGCGCGTGGCACTCGCCGCGCCTTCCATCACGCGCGCCACAATCGCCGGGCGGTCAATGGCAAGGGAAAGTGCCTGGCGCACGCGCACATCCCGCAATGGATTGCGCGCGAAAGGCTTGCCGTCATTATCGGTAATGAAAGGCGTCGGTCCATCCCGCATGTGATCCAGTGCGAAATAGATGAAGCGCATGCTGTCTATTTCACTGAGTGCAATGCGCTGATCACGCCTGAGGCGTTCAATATCCGATGTCGGCACCTGATCAATGATATCAATATCACCCGCGAGCAGTGCGGCAGTGCGGCCCGCATCATTGGTGATCATGCGGTAATCAACGCTCTGCCAGGCGGGGCGACCGCGCCAATGGCCGTCAAAGCGCTGCAATTCAACCCGATCCCCAGACCGATAGGCCATCATGCGATAAGGCCCGGTGCCAATCGCGGCACGGCCAGCGTTGAAATCCTCGGTCGTGGCACCTTGGTGCGTTTCACGGTCCAGCATGGGCACTTGCGCCAGATCGGTCGGCAGCAATGGCGCCGGCCCATTGGTACGGAAGCGCAGCGTGTGGGAATCAATGATCTCCACGCCCGTGATTGCTTGCGTGTAGGTGCGGAAGGAACCTGGGCTATTCACCACCAGCGGAATGCGTTCCAACGTAAAGGCCACATCTTCCGCAGTGAAGTCCGATCCATTGTGAAAGCGCACACCGCGGCGAAGCTTGAATTCCCAAGCATCGTCGCCCACCGGCTTCCAGCTTTCCGCCAAGGAACCTATCAGCCGCGCCTTGGCATCCGTTTCCAATAAATTGTCGAAAACCATGGAAGCGTAGGCGTTATTGGGCGAGATATTATGGAAATGCGGATCGGCCGAGGTGATCTGCGCCCCCACCCCCATGCGCAGGTTCTGCGCCATGGCAGGCATGGAAGCGACAAGGGCAGCAAGCAGCAGGCGCTTCATGGCGGTGCTTCCTCAGCTCAACAGATATGCTGCGCCGGAACGGGCGCAGATCGCACGGATATGTTGATCCAAAGCGGGTGGAATAGGGATGCCATGCTGCAAGCGGCGCTGACGTTCCGCTTCTTCCGGATCGCCCGCGACCAGCACGGGCTTTGCAGGATCCGCCGCCGGGGTTGCGTGCAATTCTTCAATCACCGCATCCAGATCGGCTTCGAATTCACCCGGCGCACGGAAGGCACCAGGGTCAATCGCCATGAAGAAATGTCCGATATCATCGGGATCATCCGGCTTTTGCGCGCGGTTGCGAATGGGGGAGAAGGAAGAACCGACCAAAGTGCCGCCCAGAATATGCACCATCATCGCCAGGCCGTAGCCCTTATGGCTGGCCATTTCTGGCGATCCACCAAGCGGTGACAAACCGCCCTCTGGTTCTTCATGCAAAATCTTCATGCCGCGCTTGGCATCGGTGATGGGCTTGCCGGCGCCATCCACCACCCAACCGGCAGGCATGGCGCGTTCATTCAAATCATAGACCTTCACCTTGCCCGCCGCCGTGGTGGTGGTGGCCATATCCAAGACGAAGGGCAGGTTGCGCCCGGCAGGTGCTGCAAAAGCGATGGGATTGGTGCCAAGCACAGGCTTCGCGCCGCGCGTTGGCACCATGGTCACGCCGCGTGTCGCGCTGGTGACCAGGCCAATGGCGCCACGCCGCGCCGCGATACGCGCATAAACGCCGGCTGCGCCAAAGTGATGCGAATTGCGCACACCCACCACGCCAAGCCCGGCTTCCTTTGCCATATCCACGGCCAGATTCATGCCATAGCTGGAAACCGGATGCCCAAGCCCAGCACCTGCATCAATCAGCGCGGTGCAGGAAGTGCGGCGTTCAATTTTGGGCCGCGCATTGATCTTCAGCTTGCCTTCCTGCCAGCGTTTTTCATAAGTCATCAGCATGGAAATGCCGTGGCTATCCACGCCGAATAAATCGGTTTCCGTCATGGCTTCCGTGGTGGTGGCGGCCAAGTCTGGTTCCATCCCCCAAGACAGCAGAATGGCTTCAATCTGCGCGCGGACCTTATCGGCGGCGACATCCATGGTGCTGCCCCTTATGACGCGCTGGCGCGCAGGAAGGGATTGGTCAAATGGCCAATACCAGTGATTTCAATATCCACCACATCGCCGGATTTCACATCCGGTGAAACGCCATCCGTGCCCATCCAGATCACGTCACCAGGATAAAGTGTCAGATACCGCGTCATCGCCGCGATGAAGACCGCGGTGGAAAACAGCATATGGCCGGTTTCAAAGCTGGTGGTGATTTCCCCATTCAGCCGCACATCGGTGCGCGCTGCTTCCATATCAAAATCAGTTTCAATCCAGGGGCCCATGGGCTTGAACGTGTCGGCATTCTTGGAACGCCAGAAGGTGCGGTCGCTTTTTTGCCAGGTACGTTCACTGACATCATTGCCGATGGTCCAACCCATGATGCAGCTTAGCGCCTCGGCCTCTGACAGGTTCTTGGCCTTCTTACCCACTATCGCGACAAGCTCGCCTTCATAGTGAATCTTCTCGGTCGCATCGGCGGGGATGATCACGGTCTCATTATGCGCAATCAGCGCATTGCTGGCGCGGTAGCCCATATCCGGTTTGGCTGGAATATTGGGCACCTCGCCGCGCTTCGCCGCACCTTCCTTCACGTGTTCAACATAATTCAGCCCGGCGCAGTAGAAGGTGCGCGGCATCACCGGCACTTCAATCTTCACCGCCGCCAGATCATGCTTGCGGCTGGTTTTCTCATAGCCATCGAAAGGGCTGCCCTGCACTTCAAGAATGCGGTCGCCTTCCAGAATGCCATAGCGGGTGCGGTCTTCGGCGGTGAAGCGAATCCAGCGCATGATTAGGCCCCCTTAGGCTGCCAGCGCGCGCTGGATGAAATCAGATTGGAACACGCGGTCCGCCATTACCTGGCAGCGCTTCATCAGGCGGTGTTCATTCGGCCCGTAATCCGGCAGCGCATTATGCAGCGTGCCAATATTATCCCAAATCAGCACATCACCCACGCTCCAGACATGGGTGTGCAGGAAGCGCGCTTCCAATTGATGAGCAAACAGCGCTTCAAGCACCACATCACTTTCGGCTTCTGAAAGCTCATTGATGCGGATCGCATAGCCCGGATTGCAGTAGAGCACCTTCCGCCCCGTGATCGGATGCGTCATGAAAACCGGATGCACAGAAGGCGGGCGCTTGGCGCGCTGTTCGGCTGTCAGTGGCGGGCGGGTGCTGCCGGGGCGCTTGCACATATTGTCCCAAAATTTGTTGAAATCATGCGTCGCCGTAGCGTTGGCGAGCCTTTCCTTCAGCGCCGGGTCCAGGGTTTCATAGGCCGCGTGCATATTGGCGAAAACAGTATTGCCCAGCGGCTTGCCATCGCGATGCGGCACCTGATGCGCGTTCAGCACATTCACGAAGCCCATCGTGTCGCGATAGGACATATCCGTGTGCCAATCCTGCCCGGCATCCGCGAGCCCAATCGGCTGCCCGTTTTCAACGATGTTGGAGAGAATACCGACTTCCGGCACATTGGCATCCTGGAATTTGCCGGTCAGCGTGGTTTGGATGCTGCCGAAGCGCAGAGAAAAATCGCGCAGCGCCGCCGGTTCCAGCAATTGGCCCGGAAAGCGCAGAACACCCCTTTCGCCAAGTGCCCGCAGAATGCCGGCAAAATCCTTATCCGACAGCGGCTTCGATAAATCGACACCGGTGACGCTGGCACCCAGCACGGCATCATTATTGGTCACGGTCAGCATGGCATACCCCTTCGCAAATGCGGGGAAGCGCCCATCCGCGCGCGCCCAACGGCAACGCAGGAGACGTTTCCCCAAGCTTTTCTCTTGACGGGGATGCTGGCACTGCTCTGCCCCATTCGGCAATCCCCAGAGACTTGGCGAGCCGCCCGCATCGGCGCATCCTGCATCCCGCTAAAGGGGGGAACGGCGACATGCGCTTTGCGGGGCAGAAAGTGGTCATCACCGGCGCGGCCGGCGTGTATGGCCGGGGGCTTGCCAGCGCCTTCGCGGCAGAGGGCGCGCAATTGCTGCTGGTTGATCACGATGTCACCGCGCTGGCGGCGCTGACCAAGGCGCTGCCGCCTGGTTGCGCCGTGGCGCATCCGGTCGATCTCACTGATGATAGTGCAATTGATGGGCTGATCGCGACTGCCATCGCCACGGATGCGCCGCAGGTGCTGATCAATAATGCCGGCATTTATCCCTTCATTCCCATCATGGATGTGACCGGCGCAGAATGGGACAAGATCCTCGGCGTCAATACCCGTGCCCCCTTTCGGCTGATGCAGGGCATTGGCCGCGCCATGGCGGCCGCAGGGCGGGGTTCGATCGTCAATGTCACCTCAGCGGCGGCGGAAGTGCATCGCGGCAATGGTGTGCCTTATGGCGCTTCCAAATGCGCGCTGGAATATCTCACACG
>CAMCHA010000225.1 GCA_945874515.1 Asaia bogorensis | reverse complement strand
CCGCCGCAGCCCAGGCAAGGCCGCGTAGCGATATCGCTTTGCGCCCTGCCAGAATGGCAAGCGTGACAAGGCAGGCCATGGCGAAGCTGCGCTGCATGGGTACCTGCGCGCCGGTCAGCAACATGTAAAAGCCACCCGCGAGCAGCGCGGCGCAGCCGGCAAGCAACTTGCCGGGAACGCGCAGCGCCAGAGGGCGATACAATGCAAGTAGCAAGCGGCAGACCCAAAAGGACACGCTCATCACAATCGCGATATGCAGACCTGAGACAGACAGCAGATGCGCCAATCCTGAGTCGCGCATGGCATTCAGATCAGCGGTTGGAATGGCGCTTTGGCTGCCAGTCAGCAACGCAGCGGAGATCGCGCCAGCGGGGCCGGGCAGGGCGGCCATCACGCGTGCTTCGAGTGTTGTTCGTAAGCCCGATAGCGCCGGCGCTTGCCCTGCGCCTGGCGTCACCTCGGCGGGGCCAATGGCGAAGCCCACGCCGCCTTGGCCGCTGAAAAAAGCGGTGCGTTGGAAATCCCAGGCTCCTGGATAGGCCGGTGCTGCGGGCGGGCGAATCAGCGCCCTGACGCGCAGCAGATCGCCCGGTGCGGGCCGTGCAGGGTCATCATTACGCAGGCGCAGGCGCAAGCTACGCTCAAGGATGGGTGCCTCAGGTCCAAGTCGAGCCTGTGCCAAGGTGACCCTCAGCCCCTGGGGCAGCGCTTCGACATTCTGGACAATGCCTTCAATCACCATTGCTCGCGACGGCGGTGTATTTGGGGGGGATGCCCTTTGCGCGTGCCAAAGCACGACGGCGAAACCGAAGCTGCACGCGGCCACCATGGAGCAAAGCCAACCGCAAAAGGGTAGGCGTCGCGCCAGGATAAAGGCAGCAATGATCAGGGGGGGCGCGAGCCACATCAGGCGACCATCAGGTTCCGTGCGCAGGCTGAAATAGAAAAGGATGCCCGCGCCCATGGCGATCGGCAGCCAGAGCGCTTGCTGCTGACGCTCCGCCGCAAAGGCTTCTTGCGCCCGTGTCAGGATCGCGCACCAGCTGACCGCGATTGCCGTCATGGCCTTACCAAGGACGCGGAGGAGGATGGCAGAAGCACAACCATAAGTTTATATGGAGTTCACCCGACAACCAAATAGGGAATTGATCTACCGAGCCCCCTTCAACGCTAGATTCCCCCAGAGCGGCTTGTGGTTTAAAGGCAATCCATCAGGAGAATGATCAGCACACCATGACAGTTCGCACGCGCTTCGCCCCATCCCCCACCGGCTATCTGCATATCGGCGGGGCTCGCACCGCTTTGTTCAACTGGCTTTTTGCGCGCCACCACGGCGGGGAATACCTGCTGCGTATCGAGGATACGGACCGCGAACGCTCCACCCGGGAAGCGGTTGATCAGATCCAGGATAGCCTGGCTTGGCTTGGGCTTTCGCCCGATGAACCGCCGGTGTTTCAGGCGCAGCGAGAATCACGGCACCGCGAAATCGCGGAGGCTCTGCTGGCCATGGGCAAGGCCTATCGCTGCTGGGCGACGCCGGAAGAACTGGCCGAAATGCGCGAACGCGCTGCGGCGGAAGGTCGCCCACCACGGTATGACCGCCGTTGGCGGGATCGTGAACCTGGCCTGGAACAGGCCGGCAAGCCCTTTGCCATTCGCATCAAGGCGCCGCTTGAAGGCGAGACCATTGTGCCGGATCTGGTGCAGGGCGAAGTGCGCGT
Source organism: Asaia bogorensis (assembly GCA_945874515.1). Taxonomy (GTDB): domain Bacteria; phylum Pseudomonadota; class Alphaproteobacteria; order Acetobacterales; family Acetobacteraceae; genus Neoroseomonas; species Neoroseomonas bogorensis_B. The sequence goes on along the minus strand of CAMCHA010000225.1, from coordinate 3,401 downwards.
CGCCAATGGCGAATTGGATGACATGATCATCCTGCGCAGCGATGGCACGCCCACTTATCTGCATGCCGTGGTGGTGGATGATCACGATATGCGCATCACCCATGTGATCCGCGGCGATGATCATCTGACGAATACTTTTCGCCAATGCATGGTCTATGACGCGATGGGCTGGCACCGGCCGCATTTCGCCCATGTGCCTTTGATCCATGGTGCGGATGGCGCGAAGCTTTCGAAACGCCATGGCGCCGTTTCCGTGCTGGATTTCCGTGAGCAAGGCTATCTGCCCGATGCCGTCTGCAATTATCTGTTACGGCTTGGCTGGGGCCATGGGGATGAGGAATTCATCCCGCGCGATCGGGCGGTGACGCTCTTTGACATTAAGGATGTTGGGCGCGCAGCGGCGCGCATGGATTACGCGAAGCTCACGCATTTGAACGGGCAATATCTGCGCCTGGCCGATGATGATCTGCTGACGCGCGATGTCCTGGAACGGCTAGCCAAGCGCACTGTGCTATTTGGAACTGATGGTGCCAAGCGCGTGCGGATGCTGATGCCTGCCTTGAAGGAAAGGGCGAAGACGCTGGAAGAACTGACGGGGGCAGTGGTCTTTGCGGTGCAGGATGGCCCGCCCCTTATGGAAGCCAAGGCAGAGGCTTTGCTGACGCCAGAAGCAAAAGCGCGCCTTGCCGACCTTGCCGCTTTTTTGCAGACAGCGCCCTGGGAACGGAGCGATCTGGATCAGTGGTTGCGCGATTACTGCGAAGTAAAGGGCATCAAGCTGGGCCAGGTGGCGCAGCCTTTGCGTGCGGCGCTGAGCGGCAGCACCACCAGCCCGCCGATTGATGCTGTGCTTTGGGCACTTGGGCGGGAGGAGGCGACTTTGCGCATCCTCGCCGCTGCCAGCTGAGTTTCAATCGACGATTTTTCAATCGGCGCGGATATTACCGCGCCGAATGACCTCGCCCCATTTGGCCATTTCGGCTTTGATAAAGTCACCAAATTCTACGCGGCTATTGCCGCCAGGAACGGCGCCTTGATCGAATAGTTGACGCGATATCTCGGGGTCCTTTATGGCGCCTGCCAGGGCGCCGTGCAGCCGTTCCAGGATAGGCTCAGGCACGCGCGCAGGTGCCACAAATCCGTGCCAATTATTCGTATCCACACCGGGATATCCAAGCTCAATCATGGTGGGCACATCAGGCAACCATGGTAGGCGCTGTGCAGAGCCAACGGCCAGCGCGCGAATCGTACCAGCGCGAATTTGCGGCAGCAGGATCGGTAGATCAGCCAGCCCAACCTGAACCTCATTTTGGATCAGGGCGGTCGTGAGTGGTGCACCGCCGCGATAGGGCACATGCGTCAACTCGATCCCCGTCGCGTTTTTCAATAATTCGCCAGCCAAATGCGGCAGACTTCCCGAACCGGTCGAGCCCTGGTTGATCTTGCCGGGTTGTGCACGCGCTGCGGCGATGAGTTCCTGGAGGGAACGGAAGGGTGTCGCTGAGGATACGACAATGGGTTCAGGCACAAGAACACCCAACGTCAATGGCGTAAGGTCGCGCATGGGATCGTAAGGCGTACCACGATCGAGCTGCGGTGAAATCGCAACGCCGCCAGCGCTGCCAAGTGCGATGGTATAACCATCAGGTGCCGCTTTCGCGGCAACATCAACGCCCGTGACACCGCCTGCGCCGGGGCGATTATCAACGATTACCGGCTGGCCAAGCACCATCATCATTTTGGGTGCGAGGAGACGGGCCACAATGTCGCTAGGGCCGCCCGCAGCAAAGGGCACGATGATTCGTATGGGACGATTGGGGAAATTCTCCTGCGCCGCAAGCGGCGTGGCGAACAACATGGCAAAGAGTGTGGCGATAAATGATCGTATCATGATGGGCGTTCCTCCTGTTCCGATCTTTTGTTCTTTCAGTTCAAATGCCATGATCGCGAAGGTGACGCAAAACTGCAAGCTATGACGAAAGGATCTCAGCATGAAGATCACGCGGATCGAAACCCGGATTCATCGTAGCGCCTTTACCTATGGGGTTGGCCTTGATGCAGTGGGCGGTTCAAGCCGCGCAACAGGCGGCAATCTGGCGCTCAAGACCATGGATACGCTGCTGGTAAAGGTCGAAACGGATCAGGGCATTCATGGGTGGGGAGAGGGTTTTGGATTCACCCTGGTGGATACAACGCGTGATGCGATTGATCGGCTGATTGCGCCAGCCTGTGTTGGTCAGGATGCGCGGGATATCGGTGCACTTAATCGTATGCTGCAAAAGCGCTTTCATAATTTTGGCCGTAACGGCCCCGTAACCTTCGGCATTTCCGCAATTGATATTGCGCTTTGGGATATTGCTGGAAAATGCGCAGGAAAGCCCTTGCATGCACTGCTGGGTGATGCTGGGCGGGATAAGGTTCGCGCTTATGCCAGCCTGTTGCGCTACGGCAATCCGGAAGATGTCGCGCGCAATGCGGCTGAGGCTGTGCGGCGCGGGTATCGTGATATCAAACTGCATGAAATTGATCTCGGCTGCATCCGTGCTGCGCGTGGTGCGACGCCAGCCGACATCCCGCTCATGCTCGATATCAATTGTGCTTGGGATAGTGAGAGTGACGCGTTGGACTTCTGCGAGGCAGTGAAGAATCTCGGTGTTGCCTGGGTTGAGGAACCGACCTGGCCGCCTGAGGATCACGCAACCATGGCGCGGGTACGCGCGGCATCCCCCTGTGCCATCGCGGCGGGCGAGAATGCATCGAACCCTGAGGATTTCTGCCGAATGATTGAAGCCGGCGCGGCCGGTATCCTTCAACCCAGCGTGACCAAGGTCGGCGGGCTTACCGCGATGCTTGAGGTGGCGGAGCTGGCGCAAGGTGCCGGCCTGCGGGTGGTGCCCCATTGCCCGTATTTTGGACCTGGGCTGCTGGCGAGCCTGCATTTCCTCGCGGCGATGGAGGTGGCCGAGCCCTTGGAGATTTATTTTGCGGACCTGCAGAAGCCGCCTTTTGGGCAGCATCTTCTGCCGGCCAATGGTGAAATTTTTGTGCCAAAAGGCCCGGGGTTGGGGTTGGAGCCTGAATGGTGAAGTTAAGGGTACTGGGCGGCGTTGATCAAAAAATTATTGTATAACAGGGTGTTGCGGATTTTTAGCTCGGTTTCACGGCATCTGGCGCCCCGCTTGACGTGTTTTGTTTGTGGTACTAGAAGCCCGTTCACTGTGTTGGTTGTCGTTTTTTGGGCTTGACTGGTTAGTGATTACTGGCTAGTATTTCTGCCCTGCCGATGATTGGTGGAGTTAAGGGGGCCGGCAATGTGGGGTGCCTTGGGGCATTCTGTTGCTGGTTCTTTTTTGTTGTTTGACAATTGCATCTGGTTTTTTTGGAAGTTGATAGTGCTTAGC
>CAMCHA010000224.1 GCA_945874515.1 Asaia bogorensis | reverse complement strand
CAGCAATACTACATCATGCGCCATGAACGCGCGGCATCCCGCGTGGCCAAGGCCGGCGGCAAGTAGGCGTGACGCCGCTTGCCAGGTTTGCATGATGAGTGGCTTGGCCGAGGCTACTACGGAAGAAGCGCGCGCCGCCCTGCTTGAAGCGGGGCGGCTACTTTTCGCGCGGTCTTGCGATTTCTTCTTCGGCGCGCAGAAGCTTGAACAAGTGCCGCCGCCTAGCCTGCCGGAGATTGCCTTTTGCGGGCGATCCAATGTCGGCAAATCATCATTGCTGAATGCGCTGACGGGGCGCAACGCGCTCGCACGCGTTTCCAATACGCCGGGGCGCACGCGCCAGCTCAATTTTTTTAATCTCGGCGAGCGGCTCGTGCTCGTGGATATGCCGGGCTATGGCTATGCCAAGGCATCGAAGGAATTGCAGGCCGATTGGCAGGGCATGATGTTCGAATATCTGCGCGGCCGCCCCAATCTGCGCCGCGTATTGCTGCTGATGGATGCGCGGATTGAAACCAAATCCGTTGACCTTGCCGCGATGAAGCTGCTGGATGAGGCTGCGGTCGCGTTTCAGATCGTGCTGACCAAGGCCGATGATGTGCCGCCCGCGCAATTCGACAAGCGCCTGGCCGAGGTTGAGGCGCTGGCCCGCCGCCATACCGCCGCCCATCCCATGGTGCTAGTCACCAGCAGCGAAACCGGCCAGGGCATGCCCGAATTAAGGGCGGAGCTTGCCGCCTTTGCCCTGCCGGGCTGATTTATCCCTTATTCAAACCGATTGGACCGCGGGAATCCATTCGGCGGCGCCTTGCCCGCGCCGGCGCGACTGCCAATCCAGGCGCGCAAATCCGTCTCCACCCGCGTTCTTTCGCCAAGCGCCCAGGAAAGTCCTTCCTTGCGGGTAAACACCTTCACATCCGCAAGCCCGCCGTCGCGATAGCTTTGCAATTGCACGCCGCGCCCGCGCGTCATCTCGGGCACCTGATCAATCGGGAAAATCAGCAATTTGCGGTTCTCGCCAATCACCGCAATGGAATCGCCTTCCGCTGGCGCGCAGATCGCCGCTTCCGCCGGTGGGTCAACATTCAGAACCTGCTTGCCGGTGCGCTTTTCCGCGAGCAAATCCTCACCCTTCACCAGGAAGCCTTTACCATCGGATGCCGCGACCAGATAGCGCAGCCCTTCGCGGTGCACGAACATCGCAACCACCGTATCCTCATTGGTCAGATCCAGCAGCAAGCGTACCGGCTGGCCATCACCGCGCCCGCGGGGAATGGCATCGGCCTTCAGCGTGAAGGCCTTGCCATTGGTCGCAAACAGCACCAGCCGATCCGTGGTTTCGGCGTGCAGTGCGATGAACAGGCTATCGCCTTCCTTGAAGCGCAATTCGCCATCCAAGGACACATGGCCCTTTTGCGCCCTGATCCAGCCTTTCTCCGACAGGATCACGGTAATCGGCTCACGCTCCACAAAGGCCGCTTCATCCACCACCACTTCTGGCAGGACCGCACCGGTGGCCGTACGCCGTGTGCCCAGCGCGCCATCGCCAAAGCGCGCGCGCATGCTTTCAATTTCTTCCGCAATCGTTTCCCAGCGCGCCGCTTCGGATTTCATCAGCGCTTGCAGCTTCTTCTGTTCCGCGCTGAGCTTCTTATGCTCCTTGCGGATTTCCATTTCTTCAAGGCGCCTGAGCGCCCGCAGCCGCATATTCAGGATGGCTTCCGCCTGAGTATCGTTCAGGCCAAAGCGTTCCATTAGCCTGGGCTTTGGTTCATCTTCTTCCCTGATGATACGGATCACCTCATCCAGGTTGAGATAAGCAATCAGATAGCCATCAAGAATCTCAAGCCGCCGCGCAATGGCACCCAGCCGGTGATTGGTGCGCCGCTGCAGCACCTCATGCCGATGATCCAGCCAGGCGCGCAGCACTTCCTTCAAGCTCATGACGCGCGGCGTGCGGTTCGCATCCAGCACATTCATGTTCAGCGGAAAGCGCGATTCCAACGGCGTGGCGCGGAATAGCGTTTCCATCAGCACTGCCGGTTCCACATTGCGCGATTTGGGTTCCAGTACCACCCGCACCTGTTCAGTGCTTTCATCGCGCAAATCCGCCAGCAGCGGCAGCTTCTTTTCTTCCAGCAACTGCGCGATCTGTTCGATCAGCCGCGCCTTTTGCACCTGATAGGGGATTTCGGTGATAACAATCACCCAGCTTCCGGCCTTACTCTTTTCCACTTCCCATTTCGCGCGCACGCGAAACCCGCCACGGCCGGTTTCATAGGCTTCACGCATGGCTTCCTGGCTTTCCACCAGAATGCCGCCAGTCGGGAAATCCGGCCCCTTGATGTGCCGCAGCAGCTGATCCGTACCGACATTCGGGTTGCGCACCAATTCCAGCGCCGCCGCGCAAAGCTCCCCGGCATTATGCGGCGGGATGGAGGTTGCCATGCCCACCGCAATCCCCGCCGCACCATTGGCCAAAAGATGCGGAAAGGCCGCCGGCAGCACGATGGGTTCGCGTTCCTCACCATCATAAGTGGCGCGGAAATCAACCGCGTCTTCCTCAATCCCTTCCAGCAAGGCTTGCGCCACTTCGGTCAGCCGCGCTTCGGTGTAACGCATGGCGGCAGCGTTATCGCCATCAATATTGCCGAAATTACCCTGGCCTTCGACCAGCGGGTAGCGCGCCGCAAAATCCTGCGCGAGCCGCACCATCGCCTCATAAATCGCGCCATCACCATGCGGATGGTATTTACCCATCACATCGCCGACGATGCGCGCGCATTTCTTGAACCCCGCTTCCGGGTCCAGCCGCAATTGCCGCATCGCCCAAAGGAGGCGGCGATGCACGGGCTTCAACCCATCGCGCACATCAGGCAAAGACCGCGCGGTAATGGTGGAAAGCGCATAGGCTAGATAGCGTTCGGACAACGCATCCGCGAGCCGCGTTTCACGCTCCGCCCCGTTGGGCGTCAGGGCTTTGACATCATCGGGCATGGGCGATTCGTATCCTTATTCAGGCTTCCGTCTAACCCTGCGCCAGTCGCGCTGCAAAGGCTTCAAGACTTTGTAAAGCATTCTTGCCGTATCCTTACCCCATGCTCGATGCTGTCCTTCTACCCCCTGTCAGGAATGTCTTGCCTGAACCGGCGCCTTCGGTCTGGGTCACCTGGGCTGAGGGCATTGCCGGCCCGGCCACACTCGCCCCGCGGGGGGAATTCCGCTGCTTTCTGGTCTTCACCCTCGCCCGCAGCGCGGCGGCAGCAGCTGACTGGGCGGAGATAACGCTACGTAACCTCGGCTGGAATCACGTGGCAACGCAAAGCGGCGCGCCGCTGAACCCCGAAAGATTACACTCCCTGCCCGATGAGTTTCACGAAATCTGTGAAGCCGCCATGTGCGGGCAAACCGGCGTGATGCATTACCGGGTCAATCGGCGATCAATGCAGCTATTCGCTCAACCAATCTGAAGCGCGCTTCTGGCAGCGGGCGGTGGCGCGCACCAAAGGCATCGCGTTCCAGGAAATGCCCGGTCAGCTTCACCCCCGCCACCCAGGACGCAGCCTCACCCAGGCTTTTCGAATCGCGCATAAAGGCGGGCAGGGGGAGCAGCTTGTCCAAATAGGGCGCGGCCGCCCCGGCGCTCACCGCGCGGCCCGTCCGCGGGGAGACATGGGTCAGCCCTTCATGCACCCCGGTCACGGCGCAGGTCGCCAGATCAAGCCCATAGCCAAGTTCGGTCAGGATCAGCGCCTCAAACCGCACATAATCCGCGATCACGCCCTCAGCGCCGCCGGCCAAATGGCCGATCAGGGAAACCAGCCCGGCAAAGGCACGCGGATAGGCTTCACGTTCCGGCAGCGCATCGGTGGCAATGGCGCAGGCGGAAGATAGCACAGCGAGTGCGAGCGGTTCATCCATGGCAAGCGCCGCCGCCGGATGGACCAATTCACCGCTGAGGCTCCCCAATTGATCGGAAAGCCTGGCGACCCAACGCGCCTCAATCAAATTGCCCGGCAGCCATAGCCCCGCTTGAGCACGAGAGCCGCCGCCCTTGACAAGCCCGGCATGGCGGCCATGGGCTTCGGTCAACACCGTCACCACCGCGCCGCCTTCGCCATGCGGGCGCAGATCCAGCACCACCGCCGGGGCCTGCCATTCAACGCTCATGTCAGGCGGGGCTTAGCCGGCATCCTCAAGCCCAATGGCGCGGATGCGTGCAGCGGTTTCATCCCAATCGGCCTTTTCCTTCACATTCAGGAAAAGATGCACCGGGCGTTCCAAAAGCTTGATCAGTTCAAGCCGCGCGAGGCGCCCGATTTCACGAATGCGGCTGCCCTTATCGCCAATCAGGATCGCCTTTTGCGTCGCACGGGCGATGTAGATGGTGCAGTCAATGCGCACCGACCCATCAGGCTTTTCCGTCCAGGTTTCGGTTTCAACCGAAGCATGATGCGGCACTTCCTGATGCGTCTGGCGCAGGATCTGTTCACGCACAATCTCTGCCGCCAGCATGCGGTTCGGCAGATCGGTCAAATCATCTTCCGGGAAAAGATAAGGCCCAGGCGGCACCGCTTCCGCCAACTGGTCCAACAACCTATCCAGCCCTTCGCCCTTTTCGGCGGAGATCATGAAGGTTTCCGCGAAGGGCAGCAGCTTGTGCAATTCTGCAGTCAGCGGCAGCAATTGCTCGCGCGGGATCAAATCGGTCTTGTTCAGCACCAACCAAATGGGCCGGCGTGTCTTGCCTAGCCTTTCGATAATGGCGCGCAAGGGATCGGTCAGCCCAGCGCGTGCGTCTACGATCAGAAGCGAGATATCAGCGTCCTGCGCGCCACCCCAGGCGGCAGCAACCATGGCGCGATCCAGCCGCCGGCGCGGTGTGAAAATGCCAGGCGTATCCACCAGCACCAATTGGCTCTGCCCCCGCATCACCACGGCGCGCACCCTGAAGCGCGTTGTCTGTGGCTTGGGCGAGACAATCGTCACCTTGCTGCCGGCAAGCCGGTTCACCAGCGTGGATTTGCCGGCATTTGGCGCGCCCAGAATGGCAATCAGGCCGCAACGCGTTGTCATGTTTCCACTACCTTCAACCAGGCCTCCGCCGCCGCTTGTTCGGCGGCGCGTTTGCTATCGCC
>CAMCHA010000223.1 GCA_945874515.1 Asaia bogorensis | reverse complement strand
TCACGCGCGTCAGCGACGCGGAGACCGGTGGAAACGCGCTTCTGAACGCCGCCGAGCGCGGCATTTGTTAGATTGAGGGATTGCAGGGCAAAGATGGCCTGACGGTTGGTATTGACAGAGTTCAAAGACATTGGGGTCTTCCCCTTTCTAACGGCCCTCGCTCTACCATGAGTAGCGATTGCCAGTTTGACATCCGCTTTTTGCGGCGCTCTGCATCATGGCCCGGTGATGGTTAATAAAAACTAAACGCAGACCAAAAAACCTAAGCCTTGGTCAATTTTTTTTAAGCAAAGCTTAGCGGGCGAATTAAAGCGCAATCTTCGCCCCATAATCCGGATAACTTTGGGCACGGCATCCCCAAGGCGCCAAGCAGGCGCCGCAAGCAAATACGCCCAGCACAAGGCTGGGCGCATGGCAGTAAGGCTCGTAGGGAGAAGAAGTTTACCGGAACAGCCCCAGCAGTACCTGCGGCCCTTGATTGGCCAGGCCCAATGTCTGGACACCAAGCTGCTGGCGGACCTTCAGCGCCTCAAGCGCAGAGCTTTCCTTGGCCAGATCAGCATCCACCAAGGCGCCGAGCCCGCCTTCCATGGCGTCCACCTTCTTTGAATTATAGGTGATCTGGTTGTCCACAAAGGCCATGGAAGCACCGAATTTGTTCAGTGCCGATGAGATGGCGTCATCAGCGATGTCGAAAATGCCGCCATCAGCAATAAACCCTTGAGCCGCAACCGCACTCAATGGGGCTGTCTCAGTGATCTTTAATGTCCCGCCGTCAACTGCCTCAATAGTAAAGGTGCCGCCACCTTCATTGCGGATGGCCGTAATGTTACCGCCACTAGCCGCTGCATCGGTGCTCAGCAGCGTCCGGCCGTTATAAGTGGCATCTTCAACGAAATTCTTCACCTGTTTGGCAAGAAGCTCGTATTGTTTCTTGTAGGTGTCGCGTTGGTCTGAACTGATGGCGGCATCAGCCAAACGCGTCAGTACTGTCCGTATTTGCTTCATGGTGTCCGAAACAACCGAAAGCGCTGCGAAGGTCGTTTCCAAAATGCCCTTCGTGCCGCCAAGCTGCTCACCAACCGCGATCACCCCAGCCACATCCGACCGAACCGCCTGCGCCACGGCAAAGGCGCCACCATCATCCTTGGCGTCGGCCACGCGATAACCCGTGGAAACGCGCTTCTGGATCACAGACATTTGCGCATTGGTTGTGTTGAGATTCTGGAGCGCGATAAGCGACTGCGCATTCGTATTAATCGAATTCATCGGCATCGGAATTTTTCCGTTCCCACGGCGCAAACCCCTCGCGGAGCCTTATCGCGCCTTTGTTCCACCGCATTTTGCGACGTAAGGTAGTTAAAACCCGAAAAAGTTAATAAATCCTAAACGGCGATGCGTTAATTTCATGCCCGAGCAATTTTTCTTAAAAATTTTGATAGCCAACTGGGCGGGGCGCACCCCGCCCGGCCTGCCTCACTTAGCCCTTTCGTAATAGGTCCCATCCGCGGTCTTCACGACAATCTTTTCACCCGCCGTGATAAAAGGCGGCACCATCACTTTGACGCCATTCGAAAGTAGCGCCGGCTTATAGGAAGAAGACGCTGTCTGGCCCTTCACCACCGGGTCAGCTTCCACAATCTCCAGCGTCACGGTCTCGGGCAGGTCCATCGAAACCGGCTCACCTTCGATCAGCTTCACATTGACCTTCATGTTTTCCTGCAAATACGGCAGGCGTTCGCCCAGGATATTCTTGGGCACCAGGGTCTGTTCGAAGGTTTCGGGGTCCATCAGGACCAGGTTTTCGCCATCCTCATAGGAATAGGTGAATTCCTTATCCTCGGTGGTCAGGCGTTCCACGGTATCGGCGGTGCGCCAGCGCTGGTCCTTCTTGGCGCCGGACTTCACATTGCGCATTTCCACCTGGATCACAGCGGCGCCCTTACCCGGGATCATGATGTTCTGCTTCAGGATGGTGTAGCGCTGGCCTTCAAATTCAATGACCATACCGGCGCGCATCTGGTTGGCTTGCATCTTCGCCATGGGGATACCTGCATCTTGGCGGTTGAAACGGGGCCAACCCGGGCGGGGTGGCGTGTGTGCCCGGGTATAGGGGCCAGTGCGGGGCGCGGCAAGCACTGGCACCTTCCGCCGATTTGCCATGCTGCCAATCCGATCTAGGCTGGCATCTGACGTCACCCGCAAGGATAGGTCATGGCTGCCCCTAGCCCCGCACCCGCTGCCGCTTACCCCGAACCCCGCGAAGCCACCTGGGTCGCGCGGGATTTCCGCTTCCATACCGGGGAAGTGATGCCGGAACTCCGCCTGGGCTACCTGACGATTGGTGAACCCTCAGGCACCCCGGTATTGGTGCTGCATGGTTCGGCGGGGTCTTCGCGCAGCATGGTCTCGCCAGCCTTTGCCGGGCAGCTTTTTGGCCCAGGCCAGGCTTTGGACGCGGCAAAGCATTACATTATCATTCCTGATGCCCTGGGGGCGGGCAAATCCTCCAAGCCATCGGATGGGCTAAGGACAGGTTTTCCGCAGTTCAATTACGCCGATATCCTGGCCGCCCAGCACCGGCTGCTGACAGAAGGGCTGGGGATCAGCCATGTCCGGCTGGTGATCGGCAATTCCATGGGGGGCATGCTGGCCTGGCTTTGGGGGGTGACGCATCCGGATTTCATGGATGCGATTGTGCCCATGGCAGCGCAGCCCACCGCCATGTCGGGGCGGAATTGGATGCTGCGGCGCATGATGGTCGAAACCATCCGCCAAGACCCTGCCTATCAGGGGGGGAATTACAGCAGCCAGCCGGCTTCCCTTTCGCTAGCCTTCCTGTTCTTCAATATCGCGACCAATGGCGGGTCTCAGGCGTTGCAGAAAGCCGCCCCCACCCGCGCTGCGGCGGATGCCATCCTGGATCAGCGCCTGGCCCAGCCGGCGGCCGCGGATGCCAATGACCTTATCTATATGTATGAGGCATCGCGGGATTTTGACGCGGAACCGCTGCTAGGGCGGATCAAGGCGCGGGTGCTCGCCATCAATTCTGCCGATGATGAACGCAACCCGTACGAGACCGGGCTAATGGCGGCGGCCATGGCGCGCATCCCCAATGCTCGGCTGCTGCTGATACCGGCCAGTAGCGACACCGCCGGCCATGGCACCACCGGCCAGGCGCGCTTTTGGCGTGAGAAGTTGGCGGGCTTCCTGAAGGAAGTGCCATGACGCGCGCCAGTTTCAGCCCCGCGATAAATCCAGGAGAATGCCCATGAAAGCCGCCCCAATGCTCCGCGTTGATCCCGCTGCCTTGCGCGGCCTGGTGCATGCCATGATACGCGCGGGGGGCAGCGCGGAAGATGAAGCAGCGATGGTCACGGATCATTTGCTGGAATCCAATCTGCAAGGCCATGACAGCCACGGCATCATGCTGCTGGTGCGCTATGTGGAAAATCTCCGTGCTGGAAAGCTCAATGCCGGCGCCATGCCGGAAGCGGTGCGCCAGGATGCATCGCTTGCCGTGTTTGACGGCAAGATGGGCTATGGGCAGCGCATTGGGCGCATCACCATGGATTGGGCGATCAATGCCGCGCGCCAGCATGGCCATGCGGTGATGGCGCTGAAGAACGTGCATCATCTGGGGCGCATTGGTTCCTACGGCGAACAGGCGGCGCGGGCTGGGATGATTTCGGTCCATTTCGTCAATGGCGTTTCCGGCCCCGGCGCGGTGGCGCCCTTTGGCGGCCGTGATGGGCGCATGTCCACCAATCCGGTCTGCGTCGCCGTGCCGGCGGTGTCGGCGCGCGAACACCCGCTGATCCTGGATTTCGCAACGGCGGCGATTGCGCTCGGCAAATGCCGGGTTGCCTTCAATGCCGGCAAGCCAGTGCCGGATGGCGCTTTGGTGGATGCGAAGGGTCAGCCCACCAATGATCCGGGTGTGCTGTATCGGGACCAGCCGCGCGGCGCTTTGCTGCCCTTTGGTGGGCATAAGGGCTACGGGCTGGCGCTGATGTGCGAAATCCTGGCCGGCGCGCTGATTGGCGGCGTGACGGCCGCGCCGCATCACCCGAAGGATGGCAGTATCGTGAATGGCTGGCTTGCCTTTGTAATTGATCCGTCACGCTTCGGCGATTTGGGCGCCTTCCGTTCCGAAATGGCCGCGGTGATTGCGCATGTGAAGGCATCGCCGCCCGCAGATCCGGATCAGCCCGTGTTGGTGGCGGGTGAAAAGGAAAGGGCCACGCGCGCGGCGCGGCTGGCCGGCGGCATTCCGGTGGATGGCACCACTTGGGATATCCTGACTGAAACGGCACGCAGCCTTGGCATCAATGCCATCCCAACGCCAGGCATGTTCTAGGAGGTGCTGCGCCTTCTGCTACTTGCGCTCAGCCTTTACAGCGCAAGCGCTTTTGCGCAAGCGCCTGATTGGCGTACTGCCGCGCCGCCCTTGCCTCTGACTGCGCCGATCACGCCGGTGACGGCGGTGGTTTCGGTCGGCGGGGCTGCCTGGGGCCCGTGGCGGAAGCTCTGCCGCGAGCAATGGGAAAGGCTGGACCGCACGCCGCGCCGCGATTGCCTGAATGTGGCCGCGGTGGAGCGCGATGCCACAGCGCGCGCAACCCGGTTCAGCCTGGCGCCGGAGGTTTTGCGCGGCGAAAGGCTTGCCGTGCGGCGCCGCGATGATGGCGCCATCACAAGCTTCACCCATGAACCACCCGATGCGGCGCGTGATGGCGCGCTTGCCCCCTGGCGGCGGCATTTTGAAAGCTGGAGCCTGACAGCGCGGCGCATCCAGCCCGGCGCCACTTTCGATCTGCCGGTACCCGATAGCCCGCGCGGCGTGACCTGCCGCCCGGACGGTCTTTCCCGGATTGGCGCGCGGCAAGTGCTGGTCGCGATATGCGCTGTGGAATTGGCGGGCGGGCTTGGCAGTACCGGGCAGGAAGCGCGGATTGCGATGGCGGGGCGCATCGCGATTGATGTGCCAACCGGGATGATCGTGGCCCAAGGCTATGCGAGCCGGATCGAAACTTTTCGTGCCGGACAGTCCAATGGCGTGGTGATCACCGCGGCGCGCAACGTCCTGGAATAGTGTGGCGCGAGTTATTTTCGCTTATTTTAAGGAAAAACTTGCGATTGACC
>CAMCHA010000222.1 GCA_945874515.1 Asaia bogorensis | reverse complement strand
CTGCGCGCCAATCCGCATCGAGGGATTGAGGCTGCCCATCGCCTCCTGGAAGACCATGCCGATGCGTGCCCCGCGGCGTGCGCGCCAGGCGCGTTCTGACGCGCCCAGCATTTCCACGCCGTCGATCCTGAGGCTGCCCGAAAGCTGCGCCGCAGATGGGGCCAGCCCGGCAATGCCGAGCGCGGTCAGCGACTTGCCGGAGCCACTCTCACCCACCAGCGCCAGGGTCTCACCGGGTTGGAGCGTCAGGGAAATGCCATCAACGGCGGTTGCATCGCCGAAGCGCACCCTGAAGTCGCGCAGGGCCACAAGCGGAACCCCATTCATCGGCGCAGCCTTGGGTCTAGGCTGCGTTGGATCGCATCGGTCGCCCAGTTCACCATCACGACGCCGACCGCGAATACCAGCACCACAGCCTGGATGACCGGATAATCGCGCCCGGAGATTGCCTGGTAGGCGAGCGTGCCCAGGCCAGGCAGGCCAAACAGCACCTCCATCGTCAGCGCGCCGCCGATCAGGCCGGCCAAGATCAGCCCACCCAGCGCCACCACCGTGGTGAGCGCATTCGGCAGCAAGTGGCGCAGCACGACGCGCGCCGGCGACAACCCCTTGGCGCGCGCCGTGCGGATATGGCTGGCTGTCGCAGCCTCCTTCAGATCCTCATGCAGCGGCTTTGCGACCTGTCCTGCGATATCAACCGCGAGGATGAGTACCGGCGACAGCCACTGCCCGATGACCGGCAGCCAGCCGAGCCAGACTGAAAAGACCAGGATGGCGGCGAGGCCGACGCAGAAAGTGGGCAGGGCAATCGACCAGAGGTTCAGGATTTCCACCAGGGACGGCAATGCCGAGCCGGGCCAGAGCGCCGCCGCCGCCGCCATCACGATGCCGAGCGCAAGCCCTGCCGCCAAGGCCAGCGCAGCCAGCCCCAGCGTGGTCGGTAGCGCGGCCAGGATCAGTTCCGACGCCGGGCGGTCAAAGCGCAGCGAATTGCCAAAATCACCAACAAGCGCGCGAGAGACCCAGATGCGAAACTGCGTCAACGTTCCTGCATCGAGACCGAGTTCAGCGCGTAGCGCCGCGATCGCCTCATCATCAAGGCTGCCTTCCAGCGCCATTGAATCGACCACATCGCCAGGGACAATGCGGATCAGCAGGAAAACCGCGATGGCAATCCCAGCCAGCAGTATCGCTTGGCGCAAAAAGCCTAGGCCGGCCTGGAGCGCGAAACTCATCGCCCGCGCTCTCGCAGCGGGTCGAGCGCAAGGCGCAACCTATCGCCGACCAAAGCGAAGCCCAGCGTCACCACGCAAAGTGCCAAAACTGGCGCCAGCACTGCATGCGGGGCGCTTTCAGCAAAGCGCGAGGCGCCGGAGATCATGCGGCCCCAACTCGGGGTTTCCGGCGAAACGCCCAGACCAAAGAAGGACAATACGCTTTCCGTGGTGATGGCGCGCGGCATGATGATGGCCGCCTGGGTCACGAGTGCGCCAGCGATATTGGGCAGCACATGGCGCCAAAGGGTCGCCAGTGGCGCTGCCCCCATCACCCGCGCGGCGGCGACATAGCCTGTCGCGCTTTCCCGCCGCCACGCCGCGCGCGCGACCAGCGCCATGTGTGGCGCATAGGCGACGCCCAAGGCGACGATCAAGGGTATGATGCCAATGCCGAGCGCCACCATCAGCGTCAGCGCCAGGAGGATGGAGGGCAAGGCCCGGACCATATCGAAGACGCCGAATACCAGGAATGAAGGCCAGCGCCCGAGCGCCTCTGCTGCAAGCCCAAGCCCTGCGCCAAGCAGCATCGCGAGCTGGGTCGCACCCAGCGCGACCGCAAGAGAGATGCGCGTCCCCGCGACCAGACGCGCCAGAACGTCTCGGCCGAGATGATCGTATCCGAACCAATGCGCCGCATCGGGCGGTGCGTTGCGCGCCGCCAATTCCTGCGTCAGCGGGTCATGCGGCACTAGGCTTGGCCCGATGATGGCAACCAGCAGCGCGAGGCCGAGGATCGCCATACCGAAGCTGAAGCCATCCTTCATGCTGCCGCGTAGCGGTGCCGCCAAGGCGGCGCCGTGGCTACTCACCCGCGTGCCGTCAGCGCGCCGAAAGCCAAGCCGCCATCAACCCGATGCTGGCCCCAGGTGAAGCCGGGCGAGTAGCCCGTGACCTCACGCCGGTTCGCGATTGGCTCCGGCGCATGGCCGATGACCACGGTGTAGTAATTATCCATCGCGCGCTGCCAAGCTGCGAGGTAAAGGCGCCGGCGCTCATTCAGGTCAACCGCAGCGATGGCTGCGCGCACCAGCCGATCAAATTCTGCATCACGTGCGCCGCCCCACAGGCCGACATTCGGCCCATCTGACATCAGACGCACGAAGCGCAGGAAGATATCCGCACGTGGACCAGAAGAAAAAGGGGCAAGGTCCCAATCATATTGGCCGAGCCGGCGCTGCGCGCCAATGTCGTCAAGGGCGAGATGTTCCACCTGGAAGCCAAGTTTGCGCATCGCCTGCACCGCGATCTCAGTATAGGCGCTCTGCCAGGATACGATGCGGCAGGGCGTATTCGCAGGGTTCACGCCCGCTTCGCGCAGCAAAGCGTGGGCACGGGTCTCATTCGGGGCGGCATGCACATCGGCATCATGCATGGCTTTGTCCCAGTAGAATTGACCGGGCGCAGCCATTTGGTTCGTGACAGTGCCGGCCTCCCCCGCCACGAAGCGCATGAAGGCGGGCTTGTCGAGCATGAAGCTCACGGCCTGGCGTACGCGAATGTCGTTGAAGGGCGGGCGCGGATTGCGGTTGTTAAAGGACCAAAACCACCAAGTGGTATCCTTCATGAACTGCACTTCGAGATTCGGATCAGCACGCACGGATGCGAGCTTATCGTAGCCGATGCGTCCGATGTGAAGGTCACCTGCGCGCAGCGCCAATGAGAGGTCCGCTTCGTCTCGTAACGAAAATTCCACGGCCTCGACGCGTGGCAGGCCAGCTTGCCAGTATTGCGCAAAGGCGGGCGCGTGAAAGCTGACATTCGGTTGCCAGCGCCCGAAGCGGAATGGGCCGGTGCCGATCGGTTGGCGAATGGTCTGCGCCCAGCCTTCGCTCTCGGGCGCGACGATCCATAATTCTGACAGCAGATTGAGTAGCGGACCGTAGGGTTCCTTCATGGTCATCACGAAGGTGCGCGCATCCGGTGCCTCCAGCGAATCCACTAGGCGCATAGGGGCGGAAAGCCAACCGCCACGTACCTGATCCCGCACGCGCACCGCGTTGGCGCGCACATCCTCGGCGGTTAGCAGCCGGCCATTATGGAAGCGCACACCCTCGCGGATTTTGAATTCGTAACGTCGTCCATCCGGGCTTATCTCCCAGGATGTGGCAAGGAACGGCTTCACGGTGCCGTCATCAGCGATTGAGGTCAGACCTTCGACATAGACCTGCTGCACCGCGATGGAGCCTGTGTGACGATGCGGGTCGGCAGTGTCGAGACCGAGGAAGGCGACCTTCAGGGTGCCGGTCCGGGGGGCGCCCTGGCTAAGGGCAGAGGCGGGCGCGAAGAGTGCGGCACCGCCGAGCAACAGGTGACGGCGCAGAAGCTGCAAGGGGATTTGAGTCATGGGGGATCTCCAAGGAGGGGGCCTTCAGGACACGAAAGTCGTAACATCTCAGGGAGAAGTGCAGATGACGAAGCTTGGCATAGGCTAATCCCACCGAGTTGCACGGCCCGGTTTCGTTGTGTTTCACGACAAACTTTACGCAAATTCACGCACGGTCCCGGAGCTGAGGCCAGAAGTTTTCTCTCCGCCATCAAGCCGCAATCCACTGACCGCATCAAACATATGAAGTGCTTCAGGCGGAAAGCGCATGTGAAGGCGCCCGCCCGCCGCCACTTCAATGGCGCCTGGTAGGGCCACTACAAACTCCGCGCCTTCAAACTCACCATGCACCAGATGTCCTGCTCCGAGCTCTTCGACAAATTCAACAGGCATCTCCATAGCGCCAGGCGTGCCCGGCGCCACCAATTCGATATCCTCTGGCCGGATACCTAAGCGCAAAGAGCTTTCCGGCACCGTATCAAGCCCGGGCATTTGAAGGGTGGCACCTGAAGCTAGCCGCGCCAGGCCCGGCGTTGCCCTTTCCACCCTCATGATATTCATGGGTGGAGAACCGATGAAGCCGGCCACGAAAAGACTGGCTGGGCGGTGGTAGACTTCCTTCGGTGTACCAACCTGTTCAATGCGGCCTGCATTCATCACCACCAGCTTGTCGGCCAGTGTCATCGCCTCTACCTGATCATGGGTGACGAATACGGAAGTCCCGCCAAGCCGGCGATGGAGGCGACGGATTTCAATGCGCATCTGGACGCGAAGCTTTGCATCGAGATTGGACAAGGGCTCATCGAACAGGAATACCTGCGGTTCCTTAATCATGGCGCGTGCCATGGCAACGCGCTGGCGTTGCCCGCCAGATAACTGAGCGGGACGCCGGTCAAGAAACTCCTCCAGCCCGACAATACGTGCGACTGCCGCAACACGCTCCAGCCGCTCCGCCTTGCGGATCCCCATTATCTTGAGGGAATAACCGATATTCTCAGCAACTGACATATGCGGATAGAGTGCGTAGTTCTGGAATACCATCGCGCAGCCACGCTCGCGCGGTTCCAGTTCATTCACAACCCGGCCCGCAATCGCGATCTCACCAGCGTCAATTTCTTCGAGGCCCGCAATCATGCGGAGCAGGGTGGATTTGCCGCACCCGGATGGGCCAAGGATCACCGCGAAGTCGCCATGAAGGATATCAAGGTCTATGCCGTGAACCACCTTGGTGCGACCATAGGATTTGACGACGCTTCGAATGAGAATATCGGCCATTGGTGCCTCATTTATCCTGATTGATCAGCCCTCGCACAAACCAGCGTTGCATAAAAACAACCACCAGTAGCGGGGGAAGCATGACGATTAGGGTGCCTGCCATGGCGATGTGCCAGCGCGGTGGCTCCCCAAACAGTGGGCCAGGTACGATACGCTGAAGCTGCATCACGGCCGTGCCATAGGCGGGATCGGTTACGATAAGCAGTGGCCAGAGATACTGGTTCCAGGAATAGACGAACATGATGGTCGCCAGCGCCGCCATGTTTGTCTT
>CAMCHA010000221.1 GCA_945874515.1 Asaia bogorensis | reverse complement strand
AGGAAACGCGCCATGTTCTACCCCTTCTCTGGCTTCTCCGCCGTGCTTGAAGCCCCCGGGGCGGGCCGTCAAGCGGAGCATTTTCAAGCCAAGCGGAATCGCTTGGCGACTCGGAAAATGCGACCAGACAAAAGCCCGTTTGACCCCGGCGCGCATCGGGGGAAGTATTCCCCCATGACGCCAGCCGAATTGCTCGCCCCCATTGTGGGGCCGAAGAATTGCCTCACTGAGGATGCCGATATCGCCCCCTATGCGGTGGATTGGCGCGGGACCTATCGCGGCACGCCGCGCGCCGTGCTGCGCCCGGGCTCGGTTGAGGAGGTTTCGGCCTCTGTCCGCGCCTGCGCCGCCGCCGGGCTTGCCATTGTGCCGGCTGGCGGGCGCACCGGGCTTTGCGGCGGGGCGGTGGTGCAGGATAACGGCCCGCCTGCAGTGGTCATGAGCCTGGAACGCCTGAACCGTATCCGTGATGTGGATGCGAAGGATTTTTCGCTGGTCGCGGAAGCGGGCTGCATCATCCAGAATGTGCAGGAAGCCGCCGCGGCAGCGGGGCGGCTTTTCCCGCTTTCCTGGGGCGCGCAGGGGTCAGCCATGGTGGGCGGCGCGCTTTCCACCAATGCGGGCGGCATTCGCACCATTCGCTGGGGCAATGCGCGGGATTTGGTGCTGGGGCTTGAAGTGGTGCTGCCCGATGGGCGGGTGCTGAATGATTTGCGCCGCGTGCGCAAGGACAATAGCGGCTATGCTTTGCGCCATTTGTTCCTGGGCGGGGAAGGCACGCTTGGTATCATCACCGCCGCCGCGTTGCGGCTGGTGCCGGCCTTGAAGCGGGTTGAGACTGCCTTTGTCGCCGTTCCATCGCCCGATGCGGCGCTGTCTTTGCTGTCGCGCATGCTGGAATCGGGCGCGGATGTCATTGCCTTTGAATTGATCCGCAAGGAATGCATGCAGGTGGTGGAACGCCATGGGCTGCGCACGCGCATGCCGATGGCGCTTGAGAGCCCTTGGTATGTCATGGTGGAAATCGCCGCCGCGCATCCTGCCGTGCCGCTCAAGGAAATGCTGGAAGATATTTTGGCGGAAGCGGCGGAGGCCGGCGATTGCACCGATGCCGTGCTGGCCGCGAATGAGGATCAGCGTGCCGGCTTCTGGCGTATTCGGGAAGACTACCCTGATTGCCAGCGCCGCAACGGGCCTTATGTCGGCACCGATACCGCTGTTCCGGTTTCATCCGTACCGCGCTTTCTGGCGCGCGTCGAAAAAGAATTAGTGGCTGGCTGGCCGGAAGGCGAGTTGTTCATGATCGGCCATGCGGGGGATGGGAATATCCATCTTGGCATGGGCGCGCCCAAGGGCATGGACTACAAGGATTGGGCTTCTCGTGCGGCGGGGCTTGAAGCACTGGTCAATAGCATCGCGGTGGAGATGGGCGGCAGCTTCAGCGCTGAACATGGCATTGGGCAATCCAAGCGCCACGCCATGGCATCGCTGAAGGACCCGGTGGCTTTGGATGTGATGCGCGCCATCAAGGGCGTGATTGACCCTGAAAGCCTGATGAACCCGGGCAAGATGCTGCCAGGGTAAGCCATGCTATAAGGGGCGCGCCATCAGCCGTTTCGCCTCGGCAAGGCAAGCGGCGTGATCCGCCACGCAGCCACCTGCGATCCAAAAGGCTTCAACCCGCGCCAATAACGCGCCAAGCGCGGGGCCGGGGGAAGCGCCTTCCGCCAAAAGATCACGCCCCTGCAAGGGAAAGACGGGCGCGGCTTCAGTGTGCAAAGTGGCACGCAGCGCGGCGCGAAGCGGTGCGGTACCTTCGCGCGCATCCGCCAACCACAGCGCGGCTTCTTGTATTTCCAAAGCCACCGCGTCATGCCGTGCGCGCCAACGGCGAAATTCTGCCGCGTCAATTTCCGCATCTGGTATCGCGACTTCCTGTAAGAAACGCAGCGCGCGTACCTCCGCCGTTGAAAGCTTCAAGCGTGTGGCAAGCCCCGGTGCCGCAACGCCCAAAGCCGCCAGCCGCAGCAAGGGTTCTGCTGGAGCACGGAACGCGACCAACCGCGCAAGGCAATCAAGATCAGGTGCGGCGAACTCCGGCAGGATGGCGGGCAAAACGCCAAGCTCAGCCATCAGGCGCAGCGCCGGCACGGGTTCCGCCACCATCAGGATGCGCTTGATTTCCATCCAGATGCGCTCAACGGAAAGCCGCGCGAGGCCGGGGATGGCGGTGCGTATCGCGTGCAACGCCACCGCATCAGGGGCACCCTTGCCATAGCGTGCGTGGAAGCGAAAGAAGCGTAGCAGCCGCAAGTAATCCTCAGCCAAACGCGTGGCAGGATCACCCACAAAATGCACCAGCCCAAGCGCGAGATCTTCGCGCCCGCCGAAATAATCATGCAGTACGCCATCCGTGCCAAGCGACATGGCATTGATGGTGAAATCGCGCCGCTCTGCATCTTCGCGCCAATCGGTGGTCCAGGCCACTTCAGCGTGGCGGCCATCGGTCAGCACGTCGCGGCGAAGCGCCGTCACTTCAATCGGCTGATGATCCCAAACTGCGGTCACCGTGCCATGTGCCAAGCCAGTCTCAAACACCTTGCAGCCGGCAGCAAGCAATCGCGCCATGATTTCTTCAGGCGGGAAGGGCGCGGCGACATCCACATCCGCGACCGGCAGCCCGGCCAAGGCATCGCGCACCGCACCGCCCACCGCGCGGCTACCGGGCAAGACATCAAGCACCTTGGCGGTGGCGGGCGCACGCAGAAAATCCGGCAATGATGCAAATGCTCTCATCGACGCGGCTCCATATGGCCAGGCGTGATTTCGGTGCCATCAATGCGGGCGGGGACATATTTCGATCCCGGCGCGCTGGCGCGTGACAGCCCATACCAAAGCGCGCCCGCCAGCATCAGCGCCGCGCCACACCCGGCCAGCACCAGCAACACGGTGCCGGGTTCCCGCCCCGGATTAAGCCGGCGCCAGATGAAAAATGCTGCGAAGGGCGCGAGGAACAGCAGGGCTTCGATCAGATAGGGCACGGAGTGATTCTATCCCTAGATGCCAAACATTCAATCTTCGCGCAGCACGGAAGCAAGCGTCACCAGCACGGAAGCGGTCGCGCCCCAAATATAATGCCGGTCATGCGGCCAGACCCAGAATTCCCGAATCTCGCCGCGAAATTCGCGCGAACGCCGTTCCGGCTTGGCGGGATCGGTCACATGCGCCAGAGGGTATTCGAAGGTCTCCGCCACCTCCCCCGGATGAGGGGTCAGCGTAAAGGGCGGGCGCAGCAAGGCGATAACCGGCGTCACCAGATAGCCCGTACCGGTCAGCAGCGGCGGCAATTCTCCGACAATCTCCGGCAGGCCGGCATGCAGGCCAATTTCTTCCTCGGCTTCGCGCAGCGCCGCCGCTACGGGGCTTTCGCCTTCTTCAAGCCGGCCACCAGGGAAGGAAACCTGCCCCGCATGGGCCTTCAAATCCGCGGAGCGCAAGGTCAGCAGCACCGTCGGTTCCGGGTGCAGCACCAGCGGCACCAACACCGCCGCTGGTGTCATGCGCCCACCGGCGCGCGCGGCGCGTTCCACATCTTCCCGCGGTGCGGGCCGATCAGCGCGAAGCCGGAGCGGATCAGCAATACGCGCTTGCAGCGCGGCAACGGTCAGCGGAAACGCGAATGCCCCGCTCACGCTTCCGGCATATCCAGGATAGGCGCTTCATCTATCGGGAAGAACATCCCCTCGCTCCAAACGCCAAGCACCTTGCGGCCTTCCATGATTTCGGCCTGGGCGAGGGCCACCAATTCGTAGAAGACAGCGCGATTGATCCGCGCCTCCAGCCCTGGGCGCACGGTGATATAGGGGCGGGGTTCGCGGCTGATGGGGTCCAGATGCACGCGGATCGGGTGTTCCGCATCGGCGGTCACCATCTCATCCAGATTGGTGCGGAAGCTCAGGCATTGGCGCGGTGCGCCATCCCCGCAATCACAATCGCGCCAGAATAGTTCAACGGCGATGAAGGGCGCATCTTCAACTTCAATCCGCCCACGCTCCACCGGCGTTTCCAGAATATAGGACCCGTCCGCGGCGCGTTTCAGGACAGAACCAAATAGGCAGACCATTTCCTTCCGGGCAATTGGGCTGCCCCGGTAATACCAGGTGCCGTCGCGAGCGATGCGGATGGCAAGATCGCCCACATCATGGGCTTGGCGGGGCGCGCGCGCTTCCATCACATCGGCATGCGCGTGATTTCTTTCTTTCGCCGCATCCTGAAACGCCATATTCTTTGCTCGACCCTTGCCGTGGGACCCCTCGTCACCCAACCTGATTGAAGGCGGGGGCGAGTCCCGAAAACGATTTCTGTAATATAGGGAGCCTATCCCGCATGCGTGAAGGTGCTGAGGCTCAGGAAGCGACATTCCTGGTGCAGGAAGTTGAAAAACTAGGCCAAAAGCTAGCCTCCGTGAGGGCCGCCATCGGTGCGGCCATCTATGGCCAGGCCGATGTGGTGGAACAAAGCCTGATCGGGCTGCTCTCGGGTGGGCATGTGCTGCTGGTCGGCGTGCCAGGCTTGGGCAAGACCAAGCTGGTCGAAACGCTCGGCCGGGTGATGGGGCTGGATGCCAAGCGCGTGCAATTCACGCCCGATCTGATGCCGGCCGATATCCTGGGCAGTGAGGTGCTGGAAGACCAGGCCGATGGCCGGCGCGGCTTTCGCTTCCTGAAGGGGCCGATCTTCTGCCAATTGCTGATGGCGGACGAAATCAACCGTGCCTCGCCCCGCACGCAATCAGCACTTTTGCAGGCCATGCAGGAACAGCGCGTGGCGATTGCCGGGGAAATCCACCCCTTGCCCAGCCCTTTCCATGTGCTGGCGACGCAAAACCCGATCGAACAAGAAGGCACCTACCCCCTGCCAGAAGCCCAGCTTGATCGTTTTCTGCTGGAAATCGCCATTTCCTACCCGGATGAGGCCGCGGAACGCGCCATGCTGCTGGCCACCACCGGCGCGCCGGAAGCGCCCCCGCCTCAGGCACTGACCGCCGCTGAATTGATGGCCGCGCAAGCGCTTATCCGCCGCATGCCGGTGGGCGAGAAGGTGCTGGACGCCATTTTGCGCCTGGTGCGCGGCGCGCGGCCCGAAACGGCCAGCCTGCCGATTGTGCGTGACAGCCT
>CAMCHA010000220.1 GCA_945874515.1 Asaia bogorensis | reverse complement strand
ATTTTGGGCGCAAAGGCGCGCGCCGAGATATCGGTGGCCCCCCCTGGGGTGAAGCCCACCACCAGGCGGATAGGACGATTGGGAAAGGGTGCCTGCGCCAGCGCGGGGGCGGCAAGCAAGGGGCTGGCCGCGATCAAAGCGCGGCGCGTCATCATTTCTCTCGGCATGGCGGCGCCTTATCAGGCTTTGGCGGCGCTTGCATCCCCTTTCCGATTTTGTCCTGGGGCGCTACTGATCCTTTATGAAAGCCAGCTTTTCTGCGCAGCTTCTGCGCGCCACGCTTTTCGCCGCCCGCGCCCATGCCGGGCAGGTGCGGAAGGGCGCGGCTGCTGAGCCCTATGTGAACCATGTGATTGAGGTTGCCGCGATCCTCGCCGAACATGACGCGCCAGAGGAAGCCATCCTGGCCGGGCTGCTGCATGACACGGTGGAAGATACTGAGACGACTGATGCCGATCTGATCACCGTTTTTGGCCCTGTAATTGCGGGCTTGGTGGCGGAAGCGACCGATGATACAGAAAAGCCCAAGGAAATTCGGAAGGCCTTGCAGATTAGCCAGGCGCCAAAGCATAGCGAGGCAGCCAAGCAGTTGAAGTTAGCCGATAAGATTTCGAATCTGCGCTCCATCGCCGATAGCCCCCCGGCGAATTGGAACCATGCGCGCCGCATTGAATATGTCGGCTGGGCCGGGCGCGTGGCCGCTGGGCTGAAGGGCGTCAATCCTGGGCTGGATGCGCTGTTCGACACAACCTATCGCGCCGCCTTGGCAAGGCTCGCGAGCGAAATGCCATGAAGCGGCGGTTGTTTTTGGCGAGTGCTGGCCTGCTAGCCGCGCCAAACCTTGCGCTGGCGCAACAACGCAGCATCACGCTGCTGGTGCCCTTTGCCGAAGGCGGCAGCACAGATCAGGTGATGCGCGCGGTGGCAAAATACGCGAGCAAAGCGCTAGGCCAGGAAGTGCGGCTGGATAATAAGCCAAGCCGCACGGGGCTCAGGCTTTTGTCGCAACTGCGCAGCGCGCCGCCGGATGGGTCGGTTGTGATGCTGTTTCCGGTGGCGACATTGCGCGCCCTGGTCGAACGCGGGGTGGATTTCAATATGGGGCGGGATGCAACGCCCATCATGTGCCTGGCTGGCGGCACTTATGGCGCGATTGCCAAGGCCGATCGCTTTCCTGGTGGCTGGCGCGATTTTGTGGCCGAAGCACGCCAAAAGTCGGGCCAGCTTTCCTTCGGCAGCGTCGGCGTTGGCTCGATTGGCCATGTCACCATGGCGCGGCTGATGGTGAAAGAAAATATCCAACTGGTGCATCTACCCTTTCGCGGTGCCGCCGATGGCGTTGAAGCGCTGATGGCGGGCGATCTGGATGTGATGGCCGGCGGTGCGCGGCTGCATGTGGCGGTGGATCAAGGCGAAGCACGTTGGCTGACATTGTGGTCGCCCACGCGCAATACGCGCTGGCCGGATGTGCCAACCCTGGTTGAGCTTGGCTATGGGCTGACCGAAACCGCCCCCTTCGGGCTGATCGGCCCACCCAATATGCCGGTGGCCGAACGCAAAAGGCTGGAAGAGGCCTTCACCGCGGCGCTGCGGTCGCCGCAGGTGCGCAGCGTCATGGCGCGGCTTGGCATGACCGAAGATTTGCGTGATGGCGCCGCTTATTCTGCCTATCTGGCAGCGGCAGCGGGTGAGGAAGCGGCACTCGGCCTACGGCCGGAAGCGCGGCAGTGATCCAGGCCGCAGCGCCGGCGCTTATTCTTGCATCAGCTTCCTCAGCACGGCGCGCGGTGCTGGAAGGTGCTGGGTTGCGTTTCGAGACGCGCGTGGCTGGCGTGGATGAGGCCGCCATCAAGGAAGCAGCGCAGGCCGAGGGTATTCCCGCCGAAGATGCCGCGTTGATGCTGGCCGATGCCAAGGCGGCGCGTGTGGCCGCGCAAGCCCCCAATGCGCTGGTGATTGGCGCTGATCAATTGCTGGTCTGCGAAGGCGCCTGGTTCGACAAGCCGCCCGATATGGCAGCGGCGCGCGGCCATTTGCAGCGTCTGCGTGGACGCCAGCATGAATTGGTGACGGCACTTGTGTGCCATCGCGGCGGGCAGCGCATCTGGCAGCATGTGGCGAAGCCGCGCTTGGCCATGCGCGAATTCTCCGACGCCTATCTGGAAGCCTATCTGGCTGCCGAGGGCGAGGCGTTGCTTTCTTCTGTTGGCGCCTATCGGCTGGAAAGCCATGGCGCGCAATTATTTGATCGGATTGAGGGTGATCAGCCGGCGATCTTAGGCCTGCCTTTGCTGCCCTTGCTTGGGTTTCTGCGCCAGCATGGGGTTTTGCTGGCATAGCATCCTTGGCGAGAAAGTGGCGCCGTTCAAGTGAAAGCAAGAAGCGGATGGCGCGGTCGATAAGCCGCAGCCTTCATAGGCCAGCCCAGCCAGATCGGAGCCTAAGTGACTCAACCCCCATCTGCATCGTCAGTCCAACCACCCATGGGCGCTCAGGAGTGGGCCATGTTGATCGCGCTTTCCGTGCTTTGGGGCGGCTCCTTCTTTTTCACGGGTATTGCGGTCAAGGAATTGCCTTCCCTCACGATTGTGCTGGTGCGCGTGGGTATCGCTGCGGTGACGCTTTGGGCAGTGCTCAAGCTGTTGAATATCCGCATGCCACACATGAAGGGGCTTTGGCCTGCCTTTTTCGGTATGGGGCTTTTGAACAATGCGATTCCCTTCGCGCTATTCGTTTGGGGGCAGCACCATATCGCGAGTGGCTTGGCCGCTATCCTCAACGCCACCACGCCGCTTTTCACGGTGCTGGTTGCGCATTTCCTGACACGCGATGAAAAATTGAGCGCGGGTAAGATTGCGGGCGTGGTGCTCGGGCTTTTGGGGGTGATCCTGATGCTTGGGACCGAATTGCTCCCAGGCTTGGGGACTGGGTTTCTGGCGCAATTGGCCTGCCTTGCCGCGGCACTTTCCTATGCCTTTGCCGGTGTCTTTGGGCGCCGTTTCAAGCGCATGGGTGTGCCGCCCTTAGCAACAGCCACCGGGCAGGTAACAGCTTCCAGCCTACTAATTCTACCAATGGCCCTTATGGTAGACCAACCCTGGCTATTGGCGCCGCCCAGCGCGCACACATGGGCAGCTTTGCTGGGCATTGGCGTGCTTTCTACGGCATTGGCCTATATTCTTTATTTCCGCATCCTGGCAGCTGCCGGGGCCACCAATCTTGCCTTGGTCACATTTTTGATTCCGATCAGCGCCATTCTGCTTGGCGGTTTGCTGCTCGACGAAAGGCTGGGCGCAATACATTTCGCCGGCATGGCGATGATCGGACTGGGTTTGGCGCTGATTGATGGGCGCATCCTGGCACGTTTGAGGGCGACAGAAGAATAACACGTCAAATATGAAAAAGGGCGGCCCCGAAGGACCGCCCCCATTTTTCGCGTAGGTCGCGATGGATTAGAAATCCATCCCGCCCATGCCGCCACCCGGCGGGCCACCAGCAGACGCACCCTTAGGTTCCGGACGCTCAGCCACCATCGCTTCGGTGGTGATCAGCAAGGAAGCGACAGAAGCCGCATCCTGCAGCGCCGTGCGCACAACCTTGGTCGGGTCAATGATGCCGGCCTTAACCAGATCCTTGTACTCGTCCTTCTGGGCGTCATAACCGTGGGTATAGGTGCTGTCGCGCAGCACTTCACCCGCGATCACAGCGCCATCCTTGCCGGCATTCTCGGCGATCTGCTTCAGGGGCGCCTGGATGGCGCGGCGGATGATTTCGATCCCCACCTGCTCATCACTATTGGCACCCTTGAGGCCGCCGAGGTTGGTCGAAGCGCGGAGCAGCGCAACACCACCACCGGGCACGATGCCTTCCTGAACGGCAGCGCGGGTCGCATGCAGCGCGTCGTCCACGCGGTCCTTGCGTTCCTTCACTTCCACTTCGGTGGAACCACCGACGCGGATCACGGCAACGCCA
Organism: Asaia bogorensis; assembly: GCA_945874515.1. GTDB lineage: Bacteria > Pseudomonadota > Alphaproteobacteria > Acetobacterales > Acetobacteraceae > Neoroseomonas > Neoroseomonas bogorensis_B. Next base: position 1,205 of record CAMCHA010000220.1, on the reverse strand, counting down.
CCGGCGAGCTTCGCCAGACGTTCTTGCAGCTTTTCACGGTCGTAGTCCGAAGTGGTTTCTTCGATCTGCGCCTTGATCTGCTCGCAACGACCGGTGATCTGGTCCTTCTCACCAGCGCCATCAACGATGGTGGTGTTTTCCTTCTCGATCCGCACGGTCTTGGCGCGGCCGAGTTGCGCCAGCGTGACGCTTTCCAGCTTAATGCCAAGATCTTCACTGATCACTTCACCACCGGTCAGGATCGCGATGTCTTCGAGCATCGCCTTGCGACGATCACCGAAGCCAGGCGCCTTCACGGCCGCGATCTTCAGGCCACCGCGCAGCTTGTTGACCACGAGGGTCGCGAGCGCTTCGCCTTCAACATCTTCGGCAACGATCACCAGCGGACGGCCGGACTGCACAACCGCTTCAAGCAGCGGCAGCATCGGCTGAAGCTGGGACAGCTTCTTTTCGAAGATCAGGATATACGGATTGTCCATTTCCGCGATCATCTTTTCCGCATTCGTGATGAAATACGGGGAGACATAGCCGCGGTCGAACTGCATGCCTTCAACGACATCAAGTTCGGTCTGGATGGACTTGGCTTCTTCAACCGTGATCACGCCTTCATTGCCGACCTTTTCCATGGCTTTGGCGATCATTTCGCCGATCTCGGATTCGCCATTGGCAGAAAGCGTGCCAACCTGCGCCACTTCGGCAGAAGTGGTGATCTTGCGCGTCTTGGATTCAAGCTCGGCCACGACATGGGCAACTGCCTTGTCGATACCGCGCTTTAGGTCCATCGGGTTCATGCCGGCGGCAACCGCCTTGGCGCCTTCGCGCACAATGGCCTGGGCCAGCACGGTCGCGGTGGTGGTGCCATCGCCCGCCGTATCATTGGTCTTGGAGGCAACTTCGCGCACCATCTGCGCGCCCATGTTTTCGAACTTGTCAGCCAGTTCGATTTCCTTCGCAACCGTCACACCGTCCTTGGTGATACGCGGCGCGCCGAAGCTTTTGTCGAGCACGACATTGCGGCCCTTGGGGCCGAGGGTGACCTTCACTGCGTCGGCCAGAATATCCACCCCGCGGAGCATACGCTCCCGCGCGTGGGCGCCGAACTTAACGTCCTTAGCAGCCATGTTTGCGTGTCCTTTTCAGGTTCTGATTGGAAAATCGGCGATCAGGCGGTCAGGATGCCCATGACGTCGGATTCCTTCATGATC
>CAMCHA010000219.1 GCA_945874515.1 Asaia bogorensis | reverse complement strand
CAGCTAGCGATCAGGGCCAAGTTGTCGACCGGCCAGGAAAGGGCAGCCGTCACCTGCTGGAATGCCTGCCCGGACTGCATCAGCCGCCCGAGGGAAAGCGTGCCGTCAAGGAAACGCGGCGTGCCGACAAGGATCGGAAGCACCCCGGCGAGCGCCACGTAGCCGGAGGAAAAGGCCATCAGCCGCGCTAGCCCCATGGACTGGCCGTGCCAGGATTGCGCGATGGTTTCAAAGACACTCTCAAGGCGCTCGCGTTCCAGCGGTTCGCCGCGTGCGACAGCGATCGACTCCCCGCTCTCATGCGCCCGCACCAAGCCGAAGCGAAAATCGGCTTCGTTCGTCTGCCGCGTGTCCGTGGCGCGCACGAGCGGCCGGCCAAGGAAGAAGGCCACAACAGCGCCCAAGCCGGCATAGACAAATGCGAGCAGAACAAGATGCCCGGGCACATGCACGCCCGCCACCTCAACCCAACCCGACAGCGACCACAGGATGCCCACGAAGGTGACAAGCAGGAGCATGCAGTAGAATAGGCTGGACGCTAGGTCGATGGCGACTTCCGTGGCGATGCGAACATCTTCTGCGATGCGCCCATCCGGATTGGCGTGATCACCGGGGATGAGGTCCGCCTGATAATGACGGGCATCTTCCATCCAGTCGCCGATGACCCTTTTGGTCAGCCAGCGCCGCCAGTCGAATTGCAGATGCCGCCGAAAAACAAGATGCGCTGTGTTGACGGTCATGTTGCCCAGCACAATGAGGCCGAAAATACCGATCTGCTGCATGGTGCCGTCGGTTGAACGCCGCTCCAGCGCATCGAATAGATCCGCGCTCCAGACATTGAGCCGGATTGCAAGAGCAACCTGGGCGACGACAAGGAGCGCAAGCGCCGCCGTCAATAGGCGCGGCCGCCAGCGCCCCGGCCCAGTCCAGTAGGGGCCGGAAATTCGCAGGTAGCCGCGAAAAAATTGCGGCGGATGGTTCAACTCGTCGCGCGAAAGATCACTAGCCTCATGCAAAGACAACTTATCCAACGCCGGGATGGTGCGGGTTAGAGTCGACCGAGTAGCACGAGGATGACGACGATGATCAGCACCGTACCCAGCACGCCAACGCCGCCGTGGCCAAAGCCATACCCGTAACCGCCGACCACCCCGGCAAAGCCGCCGAGCAAAGCGACAATGAGGATGATGATGAGGATTGTTCCAATTGTCATGTTATCTTTTCCTTTTGGATTTGGAGATGAAAGTTACCGTAAACACGAAAATGCTTCATTGGGTTGCGTTAGATCAACATCGCAACCGTGGATATGGTCCAAAGACATCGGGAATTGATGCGGGGTACGCGGGATCGCGTGTCTGCATTGAGATAGTCCGCGCGGCGGGTAGTAGCCTTACGGACTCCCGGCCGCGCAATCGAAAGTATTTTCGGTGCGAAGAGTGTCGCATGTAAGCATAGGAGAATGGGTCGTGAACAGAATCATCTATGTCGTCGGCGCTGTGGTTATTGTGCTCTTCATTCTTGGGTTCCTCGGTCTTCGCTGAAACGCGGAAGCCCAAAAAAACGAGCCCAAGGCCGGCGCGCATGGCGCCGCCTAATGGATCTGGGGAACTGCCTTGCCGCATTGCGGCGTCTGGGTCGGCCAGCGCACTGCGGTGGACACCAGGCCCTCAGTTTAACCCGGTGAACGTGGGCGGCCAGCCGACTAACGCCAACATCGAATCAAACATGTGGGGGAGGATGGATTCATAAATAATCACGAAGATTGATGTGTATCAAGGCACACAAAAAAATGGCCTTACTGGTGGTGCTCATAAGTACTGCGGGACGGCGGAGAGCTTGCTTCCGCCGCGATACGAGGGATGCTAACAACGAATGCTGGGGTTCGCCCAGTAGATTGAAAGGCGCTCCGCGCCATCCTTAAGGAGAATAACATGACCCAGACCACCCGCCGCCATCTACTTCCGTTGGGCGCTGCGATCGCCCTGGCGCCTGCCATGCTCACCGTCGCACCAGGAAAGGCGCAGGCCAGCACGCGTGCCGAGATTGATGGTGAGGTTGCGACCGCGTTGCGCACCCTGCGCGCACAGGAAAGAACGGGCCCACTATTCGCTCAGGCGAAGTCCATCCTGATTTTCCCACGCATCCTGAGCGGCGGTTTCATCGTTGGTGGCCAGTATGGTCAGGGCGCGTTGATCGAGGGTGACCGCACAGTTGGCTATTATAATATCGCCGGCGCATCCTTCGGCTTCACCATCGGCGCGCAGGTTGCTGGGCTCGCCATGTTTTTCATGACGGATGCGGCGCGCGCAGCGCTTGATGCCGCGAATGGCTGGGAGATCGGCGTTGGCCCGTCGGTTGTAGCGTTCGACGCAGGTTTGCAGGCAAACGTTACTTCAACGACGCTAACCGAGGCTGTCTACACGGTCAGCTTCAGCCAGCAGGGGCTGATGGCTTCCCTTGCAATCAACGGTTCCAAGATCACCCGCACAAATCCTAGCTGACCGCTCGAATTGACCATTCCCGCCGTGCCAATCCCGGCACGGCGTGAAGGTTCCCGTCTTTCATCATGATTGGAGAATTCCATGACCAAAACTACCGAAGGCACATTGGAAGACACCACAACGTATCTGGCCGCACTGCGGCAAGACATCGCGCGTTTGTCGGAATCCGTCAGCGCGCTTCTGCAAAACCCGGCACCGGGGGTCGCCCAGCATGTCTCGGATGCTGTTGAAGATGCAAAGGCCAAGTTTTCCAGTACAGCTGCCGACGTTAAGTCCCGCATGAATGGCGCCGGCGGAGAGATTGAGGCCAGCATCGAACGCCATCCGCTCACAGCCATGCTGATCTCTTTCGGTGTGGGAATGGCGCTCGGCGTAATGACCCGCGCGCGGCACTGACCGCACATGTTCCGCGGGTTACATCGCTTGATGAGCGCTGCGGCAGATTGGCATCCGCGCGATTTTATGATTGGTGCCATTGGTGCTGAGGTGGTGACGCTGTTTACGATCGTTTGCATAGGTTTCGGTACCTTTGCCGCATACATGCACCTCAGCGCATCCCAGGGACCAGTCTTCGCTGCGGCCGTTATCTCTGTAGTTTACGGGCTGGTCGCGGTCATCTGCGGTGTCGCGCTCATGCGATGGCACAAAAGGTCATCGCGTCCTGCTTCTGCGGCGCAAGCGCCTCCTGAAAATTTCGAGACTTTGCTGCAGTCCCTAAGTGCGGTGCGCACCCCCCAGGGCCAGAATGCGCTGACGGCGGCATTACGGGTGGGACGAGATCTGTCGCCGATGGAACTCCTTGCCGTATCGCTGATCGGCGGCTTTTTTGCCGGCAGGGGTGCAAGTAAGTAAACTTTCATCGTGGTATCCAAGCTCTGCTAAGCTTTACCGGATTGTGCATCCTGTCGGTGAAAGATGCACGAAGCAGCACATCCCAATCGCCGCAGGCGAAAGCAGCAACCAGAAGGACCAGGCAATGGCGCGCTTCCACCCGCATCCGGAACGCCACCTGGTCTCACGTATCGGATGGCTGCGGGCCGCGGTGCTCGGGGCGAATGATGGCATCGTCTCAACCGCCAGTCTGATCGTCGGTGTCGCCGCTGCTGCTGCTACTCAGAGCGACATCCTCATCGCCGGTGTCGCCGGCTTGGTCGCCGGTGCGATGTCAATGGCGGCTGGCGAATACGTCTCAGTCAGTTCTCAATCTGATACGGAACAGGCTGACCTTGCCCGCGAAGCCCAGGAACTGCAGGACAATCCCGCCTCCGAGCACGAGGAACTGGCGGAGATTTATGTCCGGCGCGGGGTGGACCGCGATCTGGCCCTGCGGGTCGCCGAGCAGTTGATGGCCAAGGATGCGCTGCTTGCCCATGCGCAGGATGAGCTCGGGATATCTGAGATCACTACCGCGCGGCCGATCCAGGCCGCACTGACATCAGCAGCCACCTTCGCCGTTGGCGCGGCAATGCCTTTGCTGATGGTGGTGATCGCACCGACCCATCTTCTTGTGTGGATCGTCTCCGGCGCCTCACTCGCCTTCCTGGCAAGGCTGGGGGCCGTTGGGGCGCAAGCTGGTGGTGCCAACATATTGCGTGCCACGGCGCGTGTAACATTTTGGGGCGCGCTGGCGATGGCGTTGACTGCCGGCATCGGCGCGCTTTTCGGCACTGTGGTGTAGTAAGCGCGTTACGAAGTTAAGGCCGTTTCGTAGGATGTTTGTCGTTTTGATGCCTAAACTTGGTCCGCTTTACTCCCCGAAAAGCGTATGATCGCCACACGGAGCACGGCCTGAAGCGGAGCAGCCAGGGCGATCCCGATGGCGCCAAACAGCGTTCCCATCAACATTTGCATACCAAGCGCGTGAGCGGGTTGAATATGGACTGTGCGCCGCTGAATGAGCGGCGTGAGCACGTATCCTTCGATGATCTGGATAAAAACATAGATCGCGATCACCCAGGCGACCATCGTACTCCCCTGCGAAGAGGCGGCGATAGCAATCGGAACGGCGCCGATAAAGGCGCCCAGGTAGGGGATAAAATTGAGGACGCCGGCCATCAAACCTAGAACCAGGGCACCCGGCGTACCCAAAGCAACCAGCGCCAGCGCAATCGACAGGCCGACCACGATGATCCCAACTACTTGGCCGACGAGCCACCACTGGAGCGTATCGGCCATTTCATCGACAATTTCGAGTACAAGGTGGCGGCGCTCCCGCGGCAGCAGGCTCTCCAGCCCATTTCTATAGGCGCCAGGATTGAGGCCCACAAAGAAGCCGATGAAGAGCATGAGGAGGACATCGCCCGCGGTGCCAAGCGCTGATTGCGCGCGACCAAAAAGCCCGGCGGGATCCGGCAGGAGTATATTGGCGATCTGCTCGTCAGTAATGCGCCCCCCGCGCGGACCGGGCGTCTGTACCCCCATATCCGCGAGCCGGTTCCCGATGTTCTTCCGCTGACTGCTAAGGACGCGATGCAATTCGTCCCACTCCTGGACGATTGTATATCCGCCCCAGGCGATACCAACCAGAATGAGACCTGCGAATATTGTGCAGACTATCGCGAAGCAAGCACCACGACCCACGGGAAGAATATGCAGAAGCCCGCGCGTCGCGACATCGAGAAGCGCCGCGAGGAGCAATCCGCCGAAGATCATCAGTAGCGCGCCGGCCGTCTGCCAG
>CAMCHA010000218.1 GCA_945874515.1 Asaia bogorensis | reverse complement strand
TTCGCAGGCCGAGACCCCGTTGTGCTGGTGATTGGCGCTGGGCAGGCGGGGCTTGGCATTGCCGCGCGGCTTGGCCAGCTTGGGCTGGATACGCTTGTGGTCGAAAAGCACGGTCGCATCGGGGATAATTGGCGCAAGCGCTATCATTCGCTGGCGCTGCATAATCAGGTGCATGTGAACCACCTGCCCTATATGCCCTTCCCGCCGACCTGGCCGAAATACATTCCCAAAGACATGCTGGCCAATTGGTTTGAGCATTACGCCTGGGCGCTAGAAATTAATGTCTGGACCAGCACGGAATTCCTGGGCGGCGACTATGACGCCAAGGCAGGGCATTGGCGCGTGCGGCTGCGCCGCGCAGATGGCTCGATACGAGAAATGGCACCGCGCCATGTCATTTTTGCCAATGGCGTCAGCGGTATTCCCAAAGTGCCGAAGCTGCCGGGGCTTGAAGCCTTCAAGGGCGATGTGATCCATTCTCACAGCTTCTCCAGCGGTGCCGCTTGGCGCGGCAAGAAGGCACTGGTGCTCGGCACCGGCAATAGTGGGCATGATGTGGCGCAGGATCTGCACAGCCATGATGTCGCCACCACCATCATCCAGCGCGGTTCCACTACCGTGGTCAGCATAGACCCAAGTGCCAAGATGAATTACGCGCTTTATGATGAAGGCCCGTCTTTGGAAGATTGTGATCTGATCGCGACTTCCGGTACGCCGCCACTGATCATTCACGGCTATCAAATGGCCGTGCAGCGCATGGCAGAATTGGACAAGGATTTGATCGCGGGGCTGAAGGCGCGGGGCTTCAAATATGATTTCGGCGAAGATAACACCGGCCATCAAATGAAATACCGCCGGCGTGGTGGCGGCTATTACCTGGATGCGGGCTGCTCAGGCCTGATCATTAATGGCGATATCGGCCTTTTGCAATTTGACGATATCGCTGAATTCGTCGCCGAAGGTGCCAAGCTGAAGGATGGCCAGATTGTGCCTGCGGATTTGCTGGTGCTCGCCACCGGCTATTACACGCAGCAGGAATTAGTGCGCCGGCTGATGGGTGTTGCCATCGCCGATAAGGTCGGCCCGATTTGGGGTGTGGGTGAGGATGGCGAATTGGCCAATATGTGGAAGCCCACCGCACAAGAAGGGCTTTGGTTCATGGCCGGCAGCTTGGCGCAATGCCGCATCTACTCAAAGTATCTGGCGCTTCAGATCAAGGCGCGGGAAGAAGGCATGATCCCGCAAGGATAGCGCTTACGCGACACTCCCCGGATCGCAATTCGCCCCACAAAGCACAATGCCAATGCGCGCCCCCGCCGGGGCGCGCCAGGCGCCGGAAAGCAAAGCGGCCAGCGCCGCAGCACCACCCGGTTCGGCCACGATGCGGAGCCTTTCCCACAACCAACGCCGCGCGGCGATGATCGCCTCATCCGGCAAGGTCACGCAGGTAGCTTTGGTTGCGCCCAGCACCTCAAAAGCCAAGCGCCCGGCGCGGCGTGCGCCTAGGCTATCGGCCGCGATGCCACCCACCGGCACATCCACCGGCGCACCTGACTTTTGCGCCGTGGTAAGCGTCGCGCAGGCTTCTGGTTCCACCACCACCAGGCCGGCACGCCCCGCATACCAGGCGCCAATGCCGCCAAACAGGCCGCCGCCGCCGGTCGCGATCAGCACATGGGTCAGTTCCGGCGCATCCTGTTCCAATTCCAACCCAATCGTGCCCTGGCCGGCCAGAACCTCCTGCTGGTCATAGGCATGGACCAGCATGGCGCCCGTTTCCGCCGCGCGGGCTTCGGATGCGATGCGCGCTTCTTCATAACTGGCACCCCCCACCACAAGCCGGGCACCAAAGCCTTCAATCCGGGTGCGTTTCACCGCAGGTGTGGGCGCGGGGACGAAGATTTCGGCGGGCACCCCTAGGCTTTGCGCCGCATAGGCCACCGCCGCACCGTGATTGCCGCCGGATGCCGCAACCACCCCCGCCGCCGGCACCGCGCCTGACAGCAGGCGATTAAAAGCCCCGCGCGGCTTGAAGGACCCCGTCACTTGCAGGAATTCCAGCTTCAGCGTGACCGGGTGTTCCGTCCCCAATTCATGCGGAGCCAAGCGCAGCACCGGGGTGCGCCGGATATGGGGGGCAATGCGCGCCATGGCGGCGCTGATGTCGGTCTGTGCAATCATGCGCCGAGCCTGCCTTGTGCGCCCCGCCTCGGCAAGCGCTTCCCGCGACCGGGCCTTTCTGGCATGATGGCGCCTGGAAAAGGCGCGAAACCGGCGCCTGCTCGGGAAGGGGCTGGCGCGATGGCGCTGGCGAAAAATGCTCATCCACGCAAGTGCCGCAGCTTTGGGATCAGAGGCAGTGCTGTTTCGCGGCCCATCCGGCGCGGGTAAATCCGATCTAGTGCTGCGCCTGATCGGGCGCGGCTGGCAACTGGTTGCGGATGATCAGGTGATGCTTTCAGGCGAAGAAGTCAGCGCTCCACTCGCCTTGCGCGGGATGCTGGAAATCCGCGGGCTTGGGATTTTTGCAGCACTCCCTGTCGCATCGCCTGCTCGGCTTTGCCTGATGGTGGATTTGGTGGCGCGCGAAGACGTGCCGCGCCTGCCGGAACCGGATTACTGGGACGGCCCGGCTGGCGCCGTTCCCCGCATCACCCTGCATGCCTTCGAAGCTTCCGCCTGCGACAAGGTCATTCACGCGCTTGGCGCCGCCACTGGGCGCCTGCAGCAAAAGGCTGGGGCCTTCGCGGCATGAGCAACCCGATGCGCGAAATCATTCTGGTCACCGGGCTTTCCGGCGCAGGCAAGGCTTCCATCCTGCGCGTGCTGGAGGATTTGGGGTTCGAGACGGTGGACAACCCACCCGTCGCCATCCTGGAATCGCTGGTGGGTGATGGGGTTTTGCCGCTTGCCGCCGGGATTGACGCCCGCACGCGGGATTTTGATGCGGCGGCGGTGCTGCGCGTGTTGGAACGGCTGCGGCTTCGTTCTGACATCAATGTCTCCTTGATTTTTGCAACCGCGGAGGATGAGGCGCTGCTCCGCCGCTACACCGAATCGCGCCGCCGCCACCCCTTGGCGCCGGGTGGCCCCATGGGCTCACGCGTGCTGGAAGGGATTGCGCGGGAAAAGGCGCTGCTGGAAGCGCTGCGCGATACTGCGGACCTCACGATTGATACGTCAGACCTGCCGTTGGCCGATTTGCGGCGCATGATTGAAGGGCGCTTTGCCCCGGATGCGGCGGCGGGACTCGCGGTTTCCGTGCTTTCCTTCGCCTATCCGAAGGGCCTGCCGCGCGAGGCCGATCTGGTTTTCGACGTAAGATTCTTACGCAATCCGCATTATGACCCGGTGCTGCGCCCCATGACCGGGCAGGCAGCGCCCGTTGCCGCCTTCATTGAAGCCGATCCGGATTTTTCGGCCTTTTGGCATAGGTTACGGGATTTTCTTGAGCTTTTGCTGCCGCGTTACGCCGCTGAGGGGAAAAAATATTTCACGATTGCGGTGGGCTGCACCGGGGGCAAGCATCGGTCAGTCCTTGTCGCGGAACGCCTGGCAGGCCATCTTCGCGCATCTGGTTGGCGGGTAGATCTTGCCCATCGGGAATTGAAAATCGCCGGTGGACAGGCTAGCGCCGCCGGCTCTTCCTCCGCTGCGGGCCAGGGGGCCCTTTCGCAAGAATCATGATTGGTCTTGTTTTGGTTTCCCATGGCAGGTTGGCCGAAGAATTGCGGCTGGCGATGGAACATATTGTCGGGCCGCAGCAAGCGGTGGCGACAGTCTGCATCGGCCCCGATGATGATATGGAATTGCGCCGGCAGGATATTCGCAATTCCATCGCCAGCGTGGATCAGGGTGATGGCGTGGTGGTGCTGACTGACATGTATGGCGGCACGCCTTCAAACTTGGCCATGCAGATGGTCGAACAAGGCAAGGCGGTGGAAGTGCTGGCGGGGGTGAACCTGCCCTTGCTGGTGAAGCTTGCGAAAATTCGCGGCAGTGAACCGCTGCATGAAGCGCTAGATCACGCCAAGGCCGCAGGCCGGAAATATATCGCACTCGCGCGGGATGTCGCGGCCGCCAAGCAAAGTGGCGGCGCCAAGGAATGAGCGACGCAGCCCCGGCCCCTTTTTCTGGCGGCATGGTATTGCGCCGCAGCGTTGTTATTCCGAATAGTCGCGGCTTGCATGCCCGCGCGGCGGCGAAGCTGGTCGCCTTGGCGGAACGCTATTCGGCTTGCGTGAATGTATTGCGTGATGGGCAAAGCGTACCCGCCGTTTCCATCATGGGGCTGATGATGTTGGGGGCAGGGCGCGGTGCCGAAATTGTGATTGAAGCGGAAGGCTGGGACGCCAAGGAAGCTTTGGACGCTGTGGCAGCCTTGGTCGAGGCTGGCTTCCATGAAGAGTGAAACGCCCGCCCGCCCGCGCAGCACCAAAACGCCCAAGCGCCGGGAAACCCTGCTGCGCGGCATTCCGGTTTCGCCCGGCATTGCAATTGGCCCTGCCTTCGACACAAGCGAAGCCCCGGCAGATGCACCGCGCCGGCGCATCACAACCGAGGCGATTGAAGCCGAACGCGTGCGCCTGGCCGATGCGGTGGCGTTTTCGCGCAAGCAAGTCACCAAGCTGAAAACCCGCATCGCCATCCTGCCAGAAGAAGCGCAGGAAGAAATCGCGCCCTTGCTTGATGCGCATTTGCTCATGCTCGGCAATTCGCGCCTGATCCGCGGCGCGCGCAAACGGATTGAAACCGAATTGCTCGCCGCCGAGACCGCCATCACCGATGAAGCGGCAGCAATTTCGGGTGCCATCCTGGGCACAAAGGATGATGATCGCGCCGGGCTTTCGCGCCGGGCGACGGAAGTGCGCGATATTGCGCGACGCGTCACGCGCAACCTGACAGCGACTCCCTTTCGCAGCCTGAAGAACCTGCCCGAAGGCTGCATCCTGATCGCTGAAGAACTCACGCCATCAGACGCCGCGCTATTGGACCCGGCGCGCATTGCCGGTGTGGCGACGGATGAGGGCGGCGCAGATGGCCATACCGCCATCATGCTGCGCGCGCTCGGCATTCCTTCCGTGCTTGGTGTGCCGGGGCTGACGGAATCGGTGCGGCGCGACGATGTGGTGGTGTTGGATGGTGCGGCGGGGAATATCGCCATTCATCCGGAAGCCGCGACTTT
>CAMCHA010000217.1 GCA_945874515.1 Asaia bogorensis | reverse complement strand
CGCATGATCCCACCACGGGCGCCTTCGCGGTTGCAGTCACCACCTGCAACCTGGCGGTTGGCGCCACCTGCCCTTTCATGAAATCGGGCGTCGGTGCCGTCAGCACGCAATCCATGAGCAACCGCTATTTAGGCCCCGCCGTGCTCCATGGGCTGGAACGCGGCCTGACGCCCGCCCAGGCCATTGAGGCCGCACTGGTGGGTGATGAAGGCAAGGGCTTGCGCCAAATCCACGCGGTAGATCGCCATGGCCGCAACGCTGCCTGGACCGGCGATAATTGCGTTGAATGGTGCGGGCATATCGGTGGCGATGGCTTCAGCGTGGCCGGCAATATGCTCTCGGGCGGTGCCGTTGTGCAGGCAAGCTTTGATAGCTTCCGCGCCAATGCGGGCCTTGCGCTGCCGGAACGCCTGATCACGGCGCTTGATGCCGGAGAAGCCATGGGCGGAGATAAGCGCGGGCGGCAATCCGCAGCACTTGTACTGACCACGACCGAGGATTTCCCCGATATCAATTTGCGCGTTGATGATCACACCGCGCCGCTTGCAGAATTGCGCCGGCTGCTGGGCCTTTGGCGTATTCAGGCCGAACCCGGGCTTGCTTCCCGCCCGAGCAAGGCCAACCCTTCAGGTGAAACCAATCTTGATGTGATTGAAGCCGCCTGGATCGCGCGCGGCATGGATTTACGCCTGAGACGCCCGTGAAAGGAAAGTTTTGACTATGAAGACTTATCGCATTGCCGCCATGGGTGGTGATGGCATCGGGCCGGACGTCATCAAGGCGGGCTGCCATGTTTTGCAGACTTTGGCTGAAAAGACTGGCAGCTTCGCGCTGGATTTTCAGGATTTCGATTGGGGCAGCGATTACTATCGCCACACCGGGCGCATGATGCCGGAAGATGGCTTGCAGCAATTGGAGAGTTTTGATGCGATTTTCTTCGGCGCGGTCGGTGCGCCGGATATTCCTGATCATGTCACCTTGTGGGAGCTAAGGCTCGCGATCTGCCAGGGCTTTGACCAATACGCCAATGTGCGCCCGACCAGGCTTTTGCCCGGCATCACGGGACCATTGCGCCCTGATCTGGGTGAGCAGATTGATTGGGTGATCGTACGCGAAAACAGCGAAGGCGAATATGCCGGCGTTGGCGGACGCGCGCATCGCGGCTTGCCGATTGAAGTTGCCATGGATGTTTCCGTCTTCACCCGCGAAGGGGTGGCACGCATCTGCCGCCATGCCTGTGAAGTGGCCATGGCGCGCCCGCGCAAGCATTTGACGGTGGTGACGAAATCCAACGCGCAGCGCCACGGCATGGTGATGTGGGATGAGGTTTGCGCGGAGATCACCGCTCAATATCCGGCCCTTACCGTTGAGAAAATGCTGGTGGATGCAATGACCGCGCGCATGGTGATGAAGCCCGGCAGCGTTGACACCGTTGTCGCCACCAATCTGCACGCCGATATCTTGTCTGATCTGGCCTCGGCCTTAGCCGGTTCTCTGGGCATTGGCGCCACAGGCAATATTGATCCATCCCGCAAGCGCCCTTCCATGTTTGAACCCATCCATGGCTCGGCTTTCGATATTACCGGCAAAGGCATTGCCAATCCGCTGGGGGCTTTCTGGACCGCCTCCATGATGCTGGAACATTTGGGGGAAGCGCCAGCAGCCGCGCAACTGATGCGCGCGGTGGAAATGGTGACAAGCCGCGGCGATGTGCTGACGCCTGACCTCGGCGGCAAGGCCACCACGGATCAGGTGACGGACGCGATCATCAACGCCATTCGCGGCGTCAATGTTTAGACATTTCGCAACACAGGAACACGTCCATGGAATTCGTTGATCTCAGCCGTGAAATCTTTCACCGCACCCAGACGCATCCAAGCCACCCGCCTGTTGTCATGACAGTCTGGGGCGATCATTCCGAGAAAAAGGTGGCAGGCAATACAACCTTCACCAGCAAGGCACTCTATTTTTCCATGTCGGATCACGCCGGCACGCATGTGGATGCGCCGGTGCATTTCGATCCGCGCCCCGATGCGCTTTCCGTCGAGCAAATGCCGCTTGAGAAATTCTACACCAGCGCCATTTGCCTAGATCTTTCCCATGTGCCGCTGAAGCACGCGATCACAGTGAAAGAAATGGAGGCCGCACTCGCCAAATCAGGTCAAGAAATCCGCAAGGGCGATACTGTACTGATTTGGATGGCGACGAATGAAAGGCTGCTCGGCAAGCCGGGATATTTGCATGACTTCCCGGGGCTGGCGCTGGAATCCGTCCACTGGCTCGCGGATCGCGGCATTGGCATGTTCGGCGTGGAAGCCATCAGCCCTGCCCCGGAAGGTGAGTTGAATTTCCAGGCCCATATGGCCTGCGCGGAACGGGGCATTACGCATATGGAATGCCTCGCCAATCTGGATAAGCTGATTGGCCGCGGGCGGTTCACCTTCATTGGCTTTCCACTGAAAATCAGGGGCGGCACGGCAAGCCCCATCCGTGCCGTTGCCATGTTCCCCTGATATCCTTTGGGATTAGCGCCCGCGAAAACGTGGCGGGCGCTTTTCCCGGAAGGCAGCCTTGCCTTCCGCGAAATCATCTGAAGCCCTAATGGCGCCCATGCGCTGGCCATGAATGGCCATTTGCTCCGATGGTCCGCGCGGCAGGATTTCCTCGGTCACCATGCGCTTTAATTCCGCAACAACCATGGGCGCCATGCCGGTTAGTTCCAGCGCCCAGGTCTTGGCGGTCTCCAGCGCCTTGCCATCTTCTACCACCTCATTCACCAGGCCAATTGAAGCTGCGCGATCCGCATCCACGGTGCGGCAGAGCAGCATGATTTCCATGGCGATCTTGTGTGGAATGCGACTGACCAGGCCGGCGATCATGCCGCCTGTCAGGCCAAGCTTCGCTTCCGGATAATAGAATTTTGCGCTTTTGCCGCAGACCAGCAAATCGGCCATCATGGCCAGCACAATGCCGCCGCCCACACACCAGCCCTCAACCGCGCAAATCACGGGCTTGAGCGGCCGATAGCCGACACTTGGAATGGTGCGCCACAATTCCGGCGGGTCAGACACATCCGCGCCAAAGGTGAAGGCACGCGTGCCGGCGGCAGTGATGATCGCGCAGCGCAAATCATCCCGCGCTTCAAATTCGCGCATGGCGGCCTGCACCGCCTCACCCATTGGTTTGCTGATGGCATTGCCCTTGGCGGGGTTGTTCAGCGTGACGACGCGGATCGGGCCTTCATCGGTGACGGTAACATGTTCCATATCAGTTCACTTTCGCTCCTGTTCTTTCGATTACGCCTTGAAAGACGGCGCGATCTTCACGAATGCGTCGGCTGAAGGCTTCGCCCGTTTCAAAGGCCGGACGTAAGCCGCCAATCGCCATACCTGTTGCAACTGAAGGGGCGCGCAGCGATTCTTCCAGGCTTGCGGTAATCCGCGCTTGAATTTCGGGCGGCGTGCCGGCCGGGGCGGCAATGCCAAACCAAGACATGGCGCCGCGTTCCGCTAGACCCATTTCAAGCAGCGTCGGCACATCCTTGAATTCCTCATGCCGCCGATCACCAAAACTCGCCAACGCAATCAGCCGGCCATCGCGCACACCAGGCAGGGCGGCAGGATCGCAAATCATCTGAATGCGCCCTGCCAGCAGGTCAATGAAGGATTGTCCGGAACCACGATAGGGCACATGCTCAAGTTTGATGCCTGCGGCCTCAGCAAAGATTTCACATTGTAGCTGCGTGATGGTGCCATTGCCGGCGGAACCAAAGCGCAATTCGCCCGGCTTTTGCTTGGCAAGTGCCATCAGGTCGCGGATATGCCGCGCGGGGACCGAGGGATGGATGATCACGAAAGCATCGGAAGCGGCCACGCGCGCAATCGGCACAAAGGCGCGATCCACATCATAGGGAAGCTGCATCATGTGCGGGCTGATCGTAAAAATCGCTGTCGGGAAAAGCAGCAGCGTATGCCCATCGGGTCGCGCGCGGGCCACCAGATCAGCGCCAATAGTGCCCCCTGCCCCGCCACGATTTTCAATCACCACGGTTTGGCCCAGCACCTTGCCCCATTCCTGCACCAAAGGCCGCGCGACATTATCCGTGCTGCCGCCCGGCGGGTAAGGCACGATCAGGCTGATGGGCCGATTGGGCCAAGCCGTTTGCGCGAAAGCGAAAGCTGGCAGCAGCACCAGCCAAGACAGCAGCCCAATCACACGCCACATCATTCAATCCACCGCTTCAGCACGAAACCCATTGCCCCAGCGCTTGATGCGCCCGCGGGATGGGGATGGGAAATGCCCAAAGCAAAGAATGGTGGAGGTATCACAGGCGCATTCCATCACCCGCCGCCTGGTGGCTGCCGCCTGCACGGGATCATTATCCGCGCGCATGGAAATTTCCGGATAGCGCGCTTGCAACGGCGAATGGATCAAATCCCCCGTCGCCAGCGCATCAGCGCCCTTTTTGCCAAGCCGCACCGCCACGTGATCTGGCGTATGGCCGGGCGTTGATTCCAACTTCACCAGATCATTCATCTGATAGTCATTCGCCACGAAATCCACGCGCCCCGCTTCCACCACGGGCAAAACACTATCTGCAAAAACCGGCGAAGGCGCCTTCGCATGTTCCCTTTCCCAATGGGCATATTCTTCCTTTGCGAAAAGATAGCGTGCCTTCGGGAAGCTTGGCACCCAGCGGCCATTTTCAAGCCGCGTATTCCAGCCGACATGATCCACGTGCAAATGCGTGCACATGACGAAATCAATATCGCCAACGCCAAGCCCAAGCGCGGCCAGGTTGCGCATATAGGCTTCGCTCTTCATCTGGTGCCAGAAGGGATGCGTCGGGCGGTTCTTATCATTGCCAACGCAGGTATCAATCAGGATATTGTGATGCGGCGTGCGCACGACCCAGGATTGGATGCAGAGCATCAACTTGCCCGTCTCGGGGTCCAGCGCCTTGGGTTGCAGCCATTCTCGGTTTTCGGCCAGCAATTCCGGCGTCAGGTTCGGGAAGAAGGTCAGCGGATCGAAGATAGGTCTTTCTTCCTCCACAATCCGTTGAATCGTGAGCTCACCAAGCTGAAAACCTTTATCCATGGACTTTCCCCGTTACGCATTTCGGGTAGCATAGCGCGGCTGGCGGGCGTTGACAGTCCCGGCGGTAGGCTTTCCGCTGACCCCTGGAATACACGCCTTGGAGGAAGAACATGGCACAGGAACATC
>CAMCHA010000216.1 GCA_945874515.1 Asaia bogorensis | reverse complement strand
GCCAAGGCAACGGCAAGGCTACCGGCAAGCCGCGCTTCGGCCTGTTCCACGCCTGATAAGGTGCCGATGAAGCGCTTGCGTGACGCCCCCAACATAATGGGGCAGCCAATCTGCGCCAGAATGGGCAGGGCTTCGATCAAGGCAAGGTTATGCGCCATGGTCTTGCCAAAGCCGATGCCGGGATCAATCGCGATCCGCCCGCGCGCAATGCCAAGCGCTTCAAGTGTTGCCACGCGGTCGCGCAGAAAGCGCGCCACTTCCAGCACCACATCGGCGTAGTCAGCCTGCGCTTGCATGCTACGCGGATCGGTACCCGGCATATGCATCAGCACGATGGGCGCCTGGTTGCGTGCGAGGAAATCCACCGCCGCAGGATCATGGCGCAGCGCCGTGACGTCATTGATGATTTCAGCGCCCGCTTCCAAAGCGGCCTGCATGGTCGCGGCATGGCGCGTATCAATGCTGACTGGGGCGGCCTTGGCCAATTCGCGCACCACCGGGATAACGCGGGCGATTTCCTCATCCGGGAGGACAGGCCCCGCACCCGGGCGCGTTGATTCGCCGCCAATATCCAGGATATCCGCGCCCGCTTGCAGCATGGCGTGGCCTGCTTCAATAGCGGCGGCCGCATCAAAATGCCGCCCGCCATCGGAAAAACTATCTGGCGTGATGTTGAGAATACCCATGACCAGGGGGCGCTGGCTTACCAGCCCAGCAAAGGGCAAAGGTCGCGCGGTGATGGCTTCAATCTGATCGCCCCATTCTTCCGGGAGCATCGCCACGGGCAGGGTCGCAACCTCGCGCCCATCTTCAATCAGCCGCGCCAAGGAAAAGGCCAGATCGCCACCCTGCAAGGGGAGCGCCTGGCCTTCACCAATGGCCCTAAAAGCGGCTGGGCCTGACAGCAGGCCCAGCGGATGCAGCCAGCGTTCTGAACTCACCGATTAAGTGGCAGGCGCCGCGCCTGGGGAAAGCCCGCCGGGGCGCATGGTAGGCCGCCCCGCGGTCGGGACACTGCCGCGGCCCTGGTTCACCGGCTCATCCGGGCGATTGCGCACCACGGGTTCACCCTTGATCACCAAGCGGATTTCATCGCCGCTCAACGTTTCATGTTCCAGCAAGCCATTCGCGAGCAGATGCAGCTGGTCCATATGTTCCGACAGGATGGCGGTGGCCCGCGCATAGGCACCATCAATAATGCCGCGGATTTCGCCATCAATCATGCGCGCGGTTTCTTCCGAGACATTCTTGGTCTGCGTCACGGAATGGCCGAGGAAAACTTCCTGGCTATTATCGCCATAGGCGATCATGCCAAGTTTTTCGCTCATGCCCCATTCGGTCACCATAATGCGCGCCTGATTGGTCGCCATTTTGATGTCACCCGAAGCGCCGTTGCTGACCTTATCCGAGCCGAAAACCAATTCTTCCGCCACACGCCCGCCCATCGCCATGGCGAGTTCGGATTTCAGCTTGGACTTATGCTTGGAATAGCGATCACCTTCCGGTAGCGACATTACCAAGCCCAGCGCGCGGCCACGCGGGATGATGGTGGCCTTATGCACCGGGTCACATTCTGGTTCATTAATCGCAACCAACGCATGGCCAGCTTCATGATAGGCGGTCATCCGCTTTTCGGCTTCTGACATGACAAGGCTGCGCCGTTCCGCACCCATCATTACCTTGTCCTTGGCAGCTTCGAATTCCGCCATACCCACGGTGCGTCGCCCAGTGCGCGCCGCCAGCAAGGCCGCTTCATTCACGAGGTTAGCCAGATCAGCGCCCGAGAAACCCGGCGTGCCGCGCGCGATCACCTTCGGGTCCACATCGGACGCCAGCGGCACCTTGCGCATATGCACACGCAGGATTTTTTCGCGCCCATTCACATCCGGATTGGGCACCACAACCTGCCGGTCGAAGCGGCCGGGGCGCAGCAGCGCAGGGTCCAGCACATCTGGGCGGTTGGTTGCGGCAATCAGGATTACACCCTCATTGGCCTCAAACCCATCCATTTCGACAAGCATTTGATTGAGCGTCTGTTCGCGTTCATCATTGCCGCCGCCAAGCCCAGCGCCGCGATGGCGCCCGACCGCATCAATTTCGTCAATGAAGATGATACAAGGCGCGTTCTTCTTGCCCTGTTCAAACATGTCACGCACGCGCGATGCGCCGACACCCACGAACATTTCGACAAAATCCGAACCGGAAATGGTGAAGAAGGGCACATTGGCTTCGCCGGCGATGGAACGCGCCAGCAAGGTTTTGCCGGTACCCGGCGGGCCCACCAGCAGCACGCCCTTCGGGATCTTGCCGCCCAGGCGCTGGAATTTCTGTGGATCGCGCAGGAAGTCCACGATTTCCTCAAGCTCCGCCTTGGCTTCATCAATGCCGGCGACGTCATCAAAGGTCACGCGACCCTGCTTTTCGGTCAGCAACTTGGCGCGGGATTTACCGAAACCCATGGCGCGCCCGCCGCCGCCCTGCATCTGGCGCATGAAGAAAATCCACACGCCGATCAGCAGCAGCATCGGGAACCATGACGCGAGATAATGCAGCAGCGGATTGACCTCGGCTTCTTCCGGCCTTGCCACCACGCGCACACCCTTTTCGGTCAGGCGCGAAATCATGGCCGGGTCTTCCGGCGTATAGGTCGTGAATTGGCGGCCATCACTGAGCTGGCCAGTCAGGGTGCGGCCCTGGATGGTGACATCGCGCACATGGCCGGCCTGCACTTCATTCAGGAAGTCCGAATAGGCGACCTGAGATGCGCTCGGTCGGCTTGAGCTGCTCGGTTGGAACAGGTTGAACAACGCCACCAAAAGCAGCGCCACGATCACCCACAAAGCCATGTTTCGGCTGAAATTATTCACCGGGACCCTTCCATCTTCAGGAGCCAGGCGGCGCAATCCACCGCCCCTCCGCTACTATACATAGTGAGGCTTCACGCATCTTGAATGACCCGCGTGAAAACTTCCATCCGCAAAAGCAGGGTCAGCCCAAGGGCAGCCCCCCGCCACGCGGGGCGAAGGTGATGCGCCAAGCTGTCGCCTCCGCGCGTGAAGCATAGATCAGCCCGGGCAGGACCGCCAGCTTTCCCTTTTCATCCCAAAGCGCTGGCACGGCACGCAGCGCGGGCAGAGGGATCGAGGTGCCCGCCCGGAAATCAGCGGCGGCTGCGCCCAAGGCGCCACAGGTCCAGCCCGGGCGATCTGGGCCGGTGACCAGAAAGCGCCCATCCCACAAAAAAAATGGCTGAAGGGGCTGGGCAGGGGCAATCAGGCCAGGGTCGCGCACCACCAGCCAGCGCCCTCCTGCACCGGGGCGTACCCAGGCGCCGGCCAGGCTGCCGCCACCGCGCGCCATCAACGCTGCCGTGGCTTCAATGGGCACAGGCCAAGCGGCACCGCCGATCAGGCCAATCAGGCGCGCCAGCGCCGCAGCGCCCAGCGCATCATCCCCAAGCGCCTTGGGGTCTACCCAGGCATAGGCTTCCGGGCGGATTTCGGCCGCTGTCGCCAACCGGGCCAACAGCGCGGCTTCCTGCCGGGCGCGACGGCGCGCGAAAGCCTGTGCGGCTTCGGCGAGTGCGCGAACCCCCTCACCTTCCCCGCCCGGGTCGCCCAAAGCCAGGCGCAGCCGGATGCGGGCAAAGCGCGGATTGTCATTGGAAGGGTCGCGCACCGGCGAAAGCCCGGCAGCGGCCACCACCGCTTCAAGCCGCCCAGGTGCGAAGCCCAGCAAGGGCCGCAGGATCAGGCATTCAGGCGCCGCGCGCAGGGCCGCCATGGCGGCAAGTCCCGCCGCGCCACTGCCGCGCAAGGCCCGAAAGGCCAAGGTTTCCGCCTGATCGCCGCGATGATGGCCAAGCAACAGCCAAGGGCAGCCATGGCGTGCGGCCGCTTGGGTCAGCGTCGCCAATCGGGCCATGCGCGCGCGTTCCTGCAACCTTGCGCCCCCGGGCAAGCCAAGCCGCAGGCATTCCGCTTCAATTCCGGCCTTGGCCAAAAGCGCCACCACATGATCGGCCTCGGCCCCGCTTTCCGGCCTCAGCCCATGATCCGCGACCAGGGCCAAAACGCTGCCCCCGCGCGCCGCCACCCAATCCCGCGTGAGCAAGGCAAGCGCCAGGCTATGCGGCCCGCCAGAAACCGCCACAGCAAGCCGAGGCTCAGCGCCAAAAGGCCCAAGCGGCGCCATGGCGGCGGCGAATTCGGCGCGACTGACTGGCGGGGTCAGCGCAGGAGACGGGCTATCCCCATGCGGGGCTTACCGGCATTGCGCGCGACGGCGGCTATCAGCAGCGCGATCTGCCTGCGGCCCGGCCAGATTGGGGAAATTGGACCGAAGATTATCCAAAGTCTCACAGGCTTCGCGCCGGGCGCCAAAGCCCTGGAAGGCATTGGCAAGGCCGATCATCGCCTCTGGCGAGCGGGCACCCTGGCGGTTGCGGCTATAGGCTTCGTCATAGGCGAGCGCAGCATTTTGGAAATCCCGCTTGCCCATCAGCGCATCGCCCAGCAGCAAAGACGCATCCTGGGCGCGCGCACCGGGGCGGGCGCGGATGGCTTCCCGCGCGGCGGCCTCGGCGGTCGGGAAATCGCGCTGCGCCAGCGCTGTGCGGCCATCCGCAATGGCCTTGTCAACGGTTCGGGGGGCGCTGGAGGCTGCCGGATTGGCCGGGGCTGGCTGAGCTTGCGCCGCCGGCCCCGGCTGAGGAGGGCGCGTGGCGGCCGGCCGGCCAGCCCCCTTTTCCAGGGCTTGCAGGCGGAAATCCAAATCGCCGCGCAGCTTTTCCATCTCGGCGCGTATTTGCCGGTCATTATTGTCGGCGACATCAAGGCGCCCGCGCAGACGGCGGTTTTCTTCCTCAAGCTCCTGCACGCGGCCCAGCAATTGCTGCACCACATCGCCCGAAGCGGCAGACCCACGCGAAGGCGCGCTGGGCGCAGCAACGGCGCCGCCTCGGCGCAGCGCATCAAGCTCGCGCCGCAAATCCAGCATCTGGTTTTGCAGCGCGATTCCCTCTCGGCTTTCCACCTGGGCATGCGCGGGGGCGGCAAGTGCCAAGCCAAGCCCCAAAACGGCCAAGCGGAAAACGGAGGCTGCGTTCGACATGCTGATCAAGCGGCGCTGCCCGGGCAGCGCCCCTTTCCCTTACTGAACCACCGTGACGGCGCGGCGGTTCTGCGCCCAGGAACTTTCATCCGAACCCAGGGCCGACGGCTGATCCTTG
>CAMCHA010000215.1 GCA_945874515.1 Asaia bogorensis | reverse complement strand
CATGATGCCCTGCGCAAGACTGGGATCCGGCCGGAGCAGCAGAAGCAGCCCGCCGATCAGCAGCGGTACGCCGAAGGTTGCGACAACCAAGATCAGTGCCGTCCGCGGCAGGTGCGCCGCCTCGTTCCGAAGCTCGTCGGGCTGCACCTTCAGCGCGGCGCCGAATGTGAAGGCGAAGATCGCCGCGGCCAGCAGCGGCCGCGCGGCGTCCGCAACCGCGGGCGCTGCAAGGCCGAGCAGCACACCGGCGAGCACGACATGCGCGCCATTGCGGCCCGCGAGACTGAGAAGCTTACGCATGTCCTAGGGGTATCCTTGGCTAGGCCAACGCCGATTGGCCGACGAGGAAGTTTTCACTCGCACCGTGCGTTGGTTGAGTCAACGCATTTTGGCCTAGCAGTGCAGCATCACCTTTGTGCTGGATTGTCAGGTCTGGTCGAATGATAAGGTGCGTGTGACGGCGCGGAATGTGAGCCTGTCTACGGTGGATTTGCCCGCGGCGGGGCTGCATGTGCAGGTGGTGAAAAGGCGGGTGGGGTGAGGCGCTGCCTTTGTGTGGCGTAGATCCAGTGGCCTTATCAGTAATTCTGTGCGCGAGGTCATATAGATGAAATGGAAAGACCCATCGATATGACCTCGCGCACAGAATTATTGATAAGGCCATATTTCTTTCTCTCCTCCACACGAATGATGTATTCATACTTGAAGCAAAAGCTTCATATCACTGCCACGCGTTTGTGATCCTTTTAATGTTAATACAACAAAAAATTGGATATTCTATCTAACGCGCCGTCAAGGGCACGTCTTTGGAGTCACCCAACCTATGCAAAATTCTTATCCCGCCATCGCAGTTTTCCCCGATGGGTCCGATGTCCCTGCTACGTCCGGCCAGCACTTCCCTCCGATGGATGGCGCTTTGCGCGACCTTGGCGAGAGGGCAAAAGTACTCGCTGACCAAGCCCAATTGCTGATGCAAGCAACTTCACGCAACAGTGATCGCCTAGGTGATTCACATGCGCCGCGCGTAGCGGGTGCGCTGAAGGCGGTGGCGGAGGCAGCCCAAGCGCTTTCACTATCGGGCAGTCCTCAAAACGCGCTTGGACTTTGGCTCGACTATTTGCGTGACAGGACTGAGCGCTTGGTGCTCACCGTGGATGCGCTGCGCGAACGGGGAGATATCTTCGTTGAACATGAAAAGAATGGTTGCCCTCCGGTCTTGATCTATGACTACGAAATCGCGCTGGATGGCGCCAGCTTGGCGCAGCCATGCAATTACATGCTCTTGAAAATTCGTCCCCCTGAAGGCGTTGTAATTGATCAAACGAAGCGCCCCTACATCATCATTGATCCGCGTGCGGGGCATGGTGCTGGCATCGGCGGTTTCAAGAATGACAGCCAAGTTGGCGTAGCCTTGGCGGCTGGCCACCCTGTTTATTTCGTCTCTTTCGGAAGGGACCCTGTCCCAGGCCAGACGCTGGCGGATGTAACGCGCGCCGAGGCAGAATTTGTGCGCGAGGTCACACGCCTGCATCCGCAAGCGCCAAAACCCGTGGTCATCGGCAATTGCCAAGGCGGTTGGGCAACCTTGCTGCTTGCCGCAACCAATCCAGACTTGACTGGGCCCATCGTGCTGAATGGTGCCCCGGTTGCAGCTTGGTCCGGCGAGGTGGGCAAGAACCCCATGCGCTATACGGCCGGCATCAGTGGCGGCACCTGGATTCCGATGATGCTGTCCGACATTGGTGGCGGTGTCTTCGACGGCGCGCATCTGGTGATGAATTTTGAGACACAAAATCCCGGAAGAAACTACTTCAAGAAATACTATGACCTCTTCAGCAAAATTGATACCGAACGGGATCGCTTCCTTGAGTTCGAACGCTGGTGGGGTGGTTTCTTCCGTCTGAATGAGGAGGAAATCAGCTGGATTGTTCGCGAAATATTTGTGGGCAACCGACTGGTGCGCAATATGGCGCAGCTTGAACCGGGCCGCACCATTGACATCAAGAATGTGCGCGCACCGATCATCGTCTTCGCGAGCCACGGCGATAATATCACGCCGCCGCAGCAGGCGCTGAACTGGATTGCTGATAGCTACGCGGATGTCCAGGAAATCCGCATTCGCGGGCAGCGCATCATCTATATGGTCCATCCGGAGGTAGGGCATCTTGGCATATTTGTTTCGGCCAAGGTGGCGCGGAAAGAGCATGCGGAGGTTGCTTCCGTCATGCAAACGATCGAGGCGCTGGCGCCCGGGCTTTATGAGATGCGTATCGTTGATGCGCATGGCGAAGGGCAGGACCGTCAATTCAGCGTTAGCTTTGAGGAACGCAGCCTCTCGGACCTTCGTGGGGCTGATGAAGGCCAAAAGGATGAGCGACCCTTCGCCGCCATCGCGCGCCTTTCCGAGGTACAGGCCGATCTCTATGACAGCATGATGCGTCCTTTCATCCGTGCCGCCTTCCCGTCAGGTTTGGCGGAGCTCGGTCGGGCCATGCATCCCTTGCGCCTGCAACGAGCACTTATGGCAGGCACCAACCCGTGGATGTTCCCCTGGACCGTAATGGCACAACAGGTTCAGGCTCAAAGAAAGGCTTTGCAGGAACGCAACCCCTTTGCTGAAATTGAGAATGCAGGGGCTGACCTTATTGAGCAATCGATGGATTTGCAGCGCGATCTTTCAGATATGGGCAGGGAACTCACCTTCTTCGGCCTATGGGCAGCGCCTGCGGCCTACAGCTATGGCAAATCCCATGCGGGCGGACGAACCCTAAAGGATGTTCGCGAACTGATCGGATTGCCGGAAGCGCAGATGGCTCTCGCCCGTATCTCGCAAGGTGGGTTCGTCGAGGCAGTAATCCGCATGCTGATCATGCTGGCCGAAAGTCGCGGCGGTGTGCGCCGCGACAGGCTGGAACGCTCATCCCATGTCCTCACCATGGATGAACCCTTCGCGAGCCTGACACAAGATCAGCGCAGCCTGATCATCCGCGAACAGACACTGGTGGTCACCCTGGCGCCGGAGGAAGCGATGGCAAGCCTGCCGGCCCTATTTGAAGACGCCGAGGAAGCCGCCCGCGCGCTTCGTGTTGTGCGCTATATTCCCGGGCGCATTGACGAGATGGCGCCACATACTTTGGAAACCTTGCAACGCATGGCAAAGGTGCTTAGGCAGCCGCCTATCACAGATGACGTAATCGAGGATCCCCTGGCGCAGCAAGCGCCAGGGACAGGCGATGCGCCGATGCGGGCACCCAGCGAACCGGAGCCTCGAAAGTCTCAATCTACCAAGGGAAGGGCAAAAGCATGAACCCGCGCCGTAATGCCATTGTTACCGGCTCCACCAGTGGTATTGGCCTTGGCATTGCGCGCAGCCTGGCGCATTCGGGCCTGGATGTGATGCTGAACGGCCTTGGAGATCCGACGGAGATCGAGGCCATACGTGCATCTCTTGCCGAAGAAACTGGGGCGCGTATCGCCTTTCACGGCGCCGACATGTCAAAGCCCAATGAGATTGCCGATCTGGTCGAGACGACGCGACGTATGCTTGGTGCCGTTGATGTTGTTGTCAATAATGCGGGCATTCAAACGGTCGCGCCAATCGAGGATTTTCCCATTGATCGCTATAACCTGATCATTGCCGTTGATATGTCATCCGCCTGGCATATGACAAGGCTGACTATGGCCGAGATGAAGCAGCGCCGCTGGGGGCGTATCATCAATGTCGCCTCAGCCCATGGACTTGTCGCGTCTCCCTACAAATCCGCCTATGTCATGGCGAAACATGGCATTCTGGGTCTGACAAAGACGATTGCGCTGGAAGGCGCGGAATTCGGGATCACATGCAACGCGATATGCCCAGGATATGTCCTGACACCCCTGGTGGAGAAACAGATTCCTGAGACTGCGAAGGCACGCGGCATTACCGAGGAGCAAGTGGTGAGGGATGTCCTGCTCGCCGCCCAGCCAACCCGACAATTTGTCACCGTTGAACAAGTTGGAGCGCTAGCGAATTTCTTGGCGTCCGATATGGCAGCGCAAATTACCGGTGCCGCTCTTCCCATAGACGGCGGTTGGACGGCGCATTAGAACAATTCCACTATTGTGAGATTAACTAGAGCATGTTGCGTTCACATCGGTTCACGCAACCCGCTCTAGAGCTTTTTTTTGAGCATCTTCACGCGCTCAGATGATTCCATCTGAACGCGATCTGCTCTAGCCGATCAGGTTAACGCGGCACTTTGGCAAGCTACTACGTATAAGGTGAGCCATCATGAGCCGAACGCTTATGAGAGAACATTCAGTTCAGATCAGCTCACCAAACTTGGACTAAAGACCCAGGTGAAGACATGCCGTGGGTAGGAAGGGGTTCCATTTGGCGCTTGCATGCACCAGGAACCACACCTACCCAAAGCCTCAGTAATTTTCGGGTACGTATAGTTCAGCCGGCAAAGTCCTGCGCTCGTAACTCGGATCAAAGACTCTCTCCGGTAGCACGATCGGCTGGTGCGCAACGGCCTCGTAGGGAATGAGTGACAGAAGATGGGAGATGCAGTTCAGCCGCGCACGCTTCTTGTCGTTGCCTTCCACGATATGCCAGGGTGCTTCCGGGATATTGGTCCGCTCAAACATATCCTCCTTCGCCTTCGTGTATTGCTCCCACCTCACGCGGGATTGAAGGTCCATGGGTGAAAGCTTCCATTGTTTGATGGGATCATGGATCCGCATCAGAAAGCGTAGTTGCTGTTCCTGATCGGTGATGGAAAACCAATACTTCACCACAATGACGCCGGAACGCACCAGCATGCGCTCAAACTCCGGCACATCGCGGAAGAATTCCTCAACCTGGTCAGGGCTGGCGAAGCCCATGACGCGTTCAACACCCGCACGATTGTACCAGCTGCGATCAAACAGCACCATTTCCCCACCGGCCGGCAGATGGGAGACATAGCGCTGGAAATACCATTGGGTCTTTTCACGATCGGAAGGTGCTGGCAGCGCTACAACGCGGCAGATTCGCGGGTTCATGCGCTGCATGATGCGCTTGATGACGCCGCCCTTGCCGGCGCTATCACGCCCTTCAAACACGACTACAACCTTCTTCCGATGATGCTGCAACCAATCCTGCAGCTTGACCAATTCACCCTGCAGGCGAAGCAATTCATTGAAGTATAGTCTGCGATCAATCGTGCTTTTCTGACGCTGCTGGAGCAGCGTACGCAGTTCTGGCGGAAACCGCGTATCATCAATTTCCTGCTCAAGCTCTTCGTCCA